>JBBRJC010000354.1:0-4986 GCA_038220135.1 Bryobacterales bacterium
AACGTCGGATCGTTCGACAAGGGCGATAACAAAGTTGGAACAGGCGTTGTTGGCGCACCGGAATGCGGCGACGTCATGAAGTTGCAGATTTCCGTCAACCCGATCACCGGCATTATTGACGAAGCGAAGTTCAAAACCTTCGGCTGCGGCTCTGCCATTGCCAGTTCATCACTGGCCACCGAATGGCTTAAGGGCAAAACGGTTGACGAAGCATTGGCCATCAAGAATACGGACATTGTGAACGAACTGGCTTTGCCGCCAGTGAAGATTCATTGCTCGGTTCTTGCTGAAGATGCTATCAAAGCAGCAATCACTGACTACAAGACAAAGCACAGCGTAGCGGTACTGCAGGAAGTTTCCGCACACTAATCCAATGAGCACGGCCACTATTACCGAACCAACTGTAGATGTAACGCCTAAGGCGATCTCAAAGATCAAACAGGCCTTTGAAAAGCAGGGTGTCAAGGGTGGTCTGCGCCTGGGCGTGTTGGGCGGAGGCTGTTCCGGCCTCAGCTATCAATTCAAGTTCGATACCCGGCCCCGCGCCACCGATAAAGTGTTTCATTTCGATGGCGTGGAAATCTGGGTCGATCCGAAAAGCCTGATCTTTTTGAGTGGCATGATTCTCGACTACAAGGAATCGCTCATGCAATCCGGCTTCGAGTTCGATAATCCGAACGCGAAGAAGAGCTGCGGTTGCGGCACATCATTCACAGCATGACCTGTTGGCAGTGTTCAGAAATTTTCGACGATTTGTTTTTTTGTCCTAAGTGCAATGCTCTCCAGCCGCCGCCGAAGGATTACTTCCAATTCTTCGGCATCAGGCGGCATCTGGGTATAGACGTTGCCCAACTCCAAACCCAGTTCTACGACTTGAGCCGCAAGTTGCATCCAGACCGCTATTCGCGGAAGTCGGAGCGCGAACGGTCGCTCTCAACCGAAGCAACTGCAATATTAAACGATGGCTGGCGAACCCTGAAAGATCCGCTGGAACGGGCCGAATACGTGCTTAATCAGGAGGGTTTCAATATTGGCGAGCAGCGTTCCAAAGACGTTCCGCCAGAACTCCTGGAAGAAGTGTTTGAACTGAATATGGCCATAGAAGACCTTCGCGATGGCGACGCTTCAGCCAAAGAACAGTTGCGTAGTGCGCAGCAACGTTTCGCCGGCATGATGGCCTCAAGCAACCAGGATCTTGAACAACTATTTGTCCGCTGGGATAGTGAAGGTGGCAAAGATCCATTGGCTGCAATTCGCGCCGTGTTGAACCGCCGCCGCTATATTAGCAATCTAATTCGTGACGCAGAAAAAGAGCTTTCTTAAATGTCCTCCTTTCAAATTGATTTCGGCGACGCCGCAAAGCAACGCATCATCGGCATAGATCTGGGTACCACCAACTCATTGGGTGCATTCATGGATCTCACCGGACCACAAGTGATCCCCGGTGAAAATGGCGCCCTGCTTGTACCCAGCGTGGTAGCAGTGTCCGAAGACGGCCAGCCCATAGTTGGCGCCCAAGCGTTGAAGATGCTGACCACATCACCGGATCGCGTGGTCTATTCCGTAAAGCGACTGATGGGCCGTGGCCTGGGCGATATTACCGAAGAGTTGAAATTGTTCCCGTTCCACATAGCTGAAGGCAGCGATTCAGTAATTCAGTTGGAAGTAGGCGGCAGGGTTTACACGGCACCAGAAGTTTCTGCCCTAATTCTGCGCCAAATCCGCAAGAACGCCGAAGCGTTTTTCGGGGAAGCCGTTGATCAGGCCGTGATCACCGTGCCAGCTTATTTCAACGACGCGCAGCGCCAGGCAACCAAAGACGCGGGCCGAATTGCAGGCCTTGAAGTATTGCGTCTGGTGAACGAACCGACGGCCGCAGCTCTTGCCTATGGGCTGGACAAACGCAAGCAAGGCATCATCGCCGTATATGATTTGGGCGGTGGCACGTTCGATATTTCCATCCTGAAATTGCATAACGGTATCTTTGAAGTGCTTGCCACAAACGGCGACACACATCTGGGCGGCGACGACATTGACAACCTCATGATTGCAGTCGCGCTGGAAGATATCGAAACCGAATGGGGCATCAATATTCGTGGCAATCAAGAAGCTGTGCAGACGTTGCGCAAAGCCGTGATTGAAGCCAAAGAACAGCTTTCTTTCGCACCAGCCGTACAGTTGTCACTAGCGTGGGAAGGCAAAACCTACCAGCGTGAACTGACGCGCGCCATCTTCGACCATCTGATCACCCCAATTGTTGACCGCACGCTAGGCCCCTGCCGCGCCTGCATTGCCGACGCCAAAGTTGCTATCGATCAGATCGATGAAGTCGTAATGGTGGGTGGCTCAACACGCATCCCACTCGTGCGCAGCGCCGTAGAAGCGTTGTTCAAAGCCAAGCCCCACACCGAATTAAATCCCGACGAAGTAGTAGCGTTAGGTGCGGCCGTGCAAGCCGGCATTCTTTCAGGCGACGTGGAAGACACGCTGCTGCTGGACGTCACACCGCTATCACTGGGAATCGAAACTATGGGTGGCGTTGTATCGAAACTGATTCAACGCAACTCAACCATTCCAGCCAGCGCAACAGAATCCTACACAACCGGTGTGGAAGGCCAACGCAACGTGCTAATCCACGTAGTGCAAGGTGAACGGGAATTGGCGAAGGACTGCCGCAGCCTCGCCCGGTTCGACCTCAAAGATATTGACCCCATGCCCGCCGGCCTGCCCCGTATCGAAGTGAAATTCCTGATCGACGCCAACGGTATTCTGAACGTCACCGCGCGCGAACAGCGTACCGGCAAAGAACAGACGGTGGAAGTGAAACCATCCTACGGCTTGTCAGACGAACAAGTGGAAGCGATGGTGCTGGAATCGATCGAAAAGGCCGAGGAAGATTTCAACGAACGACAGGTACGCGAGGCCCGTGTAGAAGGCGAACGAGTCCTTGCCGCAGTGCAAAAAGGTAAGCAAAGTGATGCCTGGGATGAACTGTCCGACGAAGAGCGTGCAACCATCGACCTTGCCATGAACGAGCTGATTATGGTCAGCTACCATAGTGACCATTTGTTGATTCATGACAAGATGGAACAACTCGATCAAGTCACCCGTGGCTTGGCCGAGAAGATGATGAATACCGCCGTCGGAGTGGCGCTGAAAGGAACGAAGATAGAATAGTCATGTTCAAGCTAACCTGGGACAAAGCAGAAGATATCGGAATGGCGTTGTTTGACGCCCACCCAGAGGTGGATCCCCTAACCGTTCGCTTCACCGACTTGCATCAGTGGGTGACGGAGCTGGAGGATTTTGCCGACGACCCGACGAAGTCGAACGAAAGCAAACTGGAAGCAATTCAGATGGCCTGGCACGAAGAGTGGGAAGAAAACCAATAGCCCGGTTTCAAGCTGGAACGACTGTGCCCTCAACACCGGAATGAATGCGCGGGCCTGGCTCCTGGCACGCCAAAATCTGAGCCTCGGCAACCAGCATCTGCTGCCAGCGCAATTCCGCCTTGGCCTTGGGCGCAAGCTTGTAAGCAAGTTTTAGAAACACTTTGTAGTGCCCCATTTCAGAGCTGAACAACGCCTTATAAAACGCGGCAAGTTCAGGATCTTCAGCCACGGTGGCCAGCACTGCAAAGCGTTCGCAGGAGCGCAATTCAATAATCGCGGTAACAAACAGCCGGTCGATATTTTCAAACTGCTCGCCCGAGCGCACTAAATCCCGCAATTCATTGGCGTAGGGGTTCTTGTGAAAGCGTGCCAGGCGTCCGCCTCGCTTCATCAGCAGGCGAGTAACCTGCGCAAGATGTGCCGCTTCGTCTCGCGCCACCGACGTCATTGTTTCCACCCAACCCGGCATCCATTCATCAGGCCAACGCGTCATCAACGCCATCGCATTGTTGGCCGCTTTCTTTTCAAGGAAGGCATGGTCGCTGAGCAGCGCAATCGGATCCTGTAAAACTGCCCTGCCCCATTCAAGAGGCGTGCGAGAAAGCAAGGGAAGCGTTTCGATCTTTTCTAAAGGAGCAAGGGTCACTACCTTTAAGCGTAGCGCAGGCAGAGGTTATTACAAATTGCTGTCCTATCATTTGGTTAAATTAAGCTCAGGGGCACCAAGTTTTCCCAGAACATAAGCATTGAGGCTCTTGCCCTGCCGATGCGCCTCCGCCGTTATTTCGCGGTGCAATTCAGGTGGAAGACGTACCAAAACTTTTCCAGAAAACGGCTTCTCCGGATTTTCACCACGTGACGCACAAAACTCCAGGTAATCGTTCACCGAATCTTCAAAGGCCTTCTTCAATTCCTCGACCGATGTGCCTTGAAAGGTAATCACATCCCGCGTATTAATAACTTCGCCGTGAAATACGCTGGCCAGTTCATCCAACTCAACCTTTGCTTGGTATCCCTTGTATGTCATAACTTCCCCTTCATTCCAATGCCAGCCTCAACTAGAAATCTTTGCATCGAAGCAACAGCCAAGCTTTAAATGTTATCCGCACGCTAGAACCCCGTCTTCCGAAATTTCCGTTCCGAGGTGTTGGATCATTGGTGATGGCTATGCGACCGACGCCACCCGCTTATTTGGCAACCTCAAGGTCATCCTTATAGCTTACGAAAAAACGATTAACGCCACGCTCCCTAAAGACGCTTCTCACGGAACTTTCGATCAGATCGCCGAATCGAAAAACGCCAAACTCCTCCGTAACAGTTCGAGTCTTCTAGTACATCAAGACCGACAACGCTATCATTGATAAAGACGCCCGTCGCTGGCCCCCGCGCGCCACGCGTCGAACCATAACAGCCATGCCCGAAAAAAGCTACGAACATCAACCGATTGAATTAAAGTGGAGCGAACTGTGGGCCGCCGACCCCAAAATCTTCGCCTCGGAAGAAAACTCTTCGAAGCAGAAATATTACGTGCTCGAAATGCTGCCCTACCCCAGCGGCACCCTCCACATCGGCCACATTCGCAATTACGCAATCG
>JBBRJC010000355.1:0-4971 GCA_038220135.1 Bryobacterales bacterium
AACCCGGCAATGGTTGAAGGCCGCAGGCGTGGCGTGCTGTTCGATGTTGGCCATGGTGGTGGCAGCTTCTTGTGGCGTGTTGCGGTGCCACTGGTCAAGGAAGGATTTGCACCCGACTCGATATCCACTGATCTGCATACAGGCAGTATGAACGCAGGCATGAAAGACATGTTAAACGTGATGGATAAATTCCTTGCGATGGGGATGAGTGTGGATGATGTGATTGCCAAATCCACCTGGAATCCAGCGCGGGAAATCAAGCGCGAGGAATTGGGTAATCTTTCCGTTGGTTCCCCCGCTGATGTGGCGGTGCTGAACCTGGAAAAAGGTAGCTTCGGGTTTGTGGACATGTACGGCGCGCGCATGAAAGGCACTCGCAAGTTGACGTGCGAATTGACGCTGCGGGATGGCAAGGTGGTTTACGATTTGAACGGCGTGTCTCGTCCGGATTGGGAGAAGCTGCCGAAGGATTACGGCTATACCGGCGATGGACGCTGGGACGCTCGTGCACCTCAGGGACCGTCGGCAGGCAGGTCGCAGAAGAAGTAGAATTCTTAGAGCAAGTATGAGCAAACCATCAACCCCGTATCAGTCACCGTGGCACAACGAAGAGCTGCAGATGTTCCGCAAAACGGTGCGCCGTTTTGTGGCCGAAGAGTTTGTTCCACATGAGGCGCGCTGGCGCGAACAGCATCGCGTGGACACCGAAGCATGGACGAAAATGGGTGCCACCGGACTGCTGTTAACCGATATTCCGGAGGAGTATGGCGGCAGTGGCGGCGACTTTTGTCATGAGACAGTGGTGGCCGAAGAGTTGGCGTATGCGGGAGTGAATTTCGGCTCTGGGGTGCACAGCATTGTGGCGCACTATATTCTTCGCTACGGCACCGAAGCGCAGAAGAAAGACTGGCTATCGCGCATGGCCACGGGCGAGATTGTTGGCGCCATTGCGATGAGCGAACCGGTGGCTGGATCTGATCTGCAAGGCATCAAAACAACGGCGCGGCGTGAGGGGGATGAGTACGTAATCAGTGGATCGAAAACGTTCATCACAAACGGCTGGCATGCGGGCATTATTTGCCTTGCGGTGAAGACGGATTTAAGTAACGAAGCGAAGAAAGGCATCTCGCTGGTGATGGTGGAGACGAAAGGTCTGAAGGGTTATCGCGTGGGCCGGACACTTGAAAAAGTGGGCATGCAGGGGCAAGACACTTGCGAGCTGTTCTTCGACGACGTACGCATTCCGTCGGCGAATTTGTTGGGTCCGGTTGAAGGCAAGGGCTTCTATCAAATGATGGAGCAGTTGCCTTATGAGCGACTAACGGTGGCTGTTGCGGCGGTGGCTGTGACAGAGCAGGCAGTGGCGATTACGATCAAGTATTGCAAGGACCGAATGGCGTTTGGAAAGAACCTACTCGAGTTCCAGAACACCCGTTTCAAGCTGGCCGAGTGCAAGGCGGAGGCGCATATTGGGCGCGTGTTTTTGGATAGCTGCATTGAACGGTTGAACGCCGGGACGCTGGATACGCCCACCGCTGCGATGGCGAAATATTGGTTGACCGACAAGCAGTGCCAGATTGTGGATGAGTGCGTGCAGTTGCATGGCGGATATGGCTACATGCTGGAATATCCGATCGCGCGCATGTGGACCGATAGCCGCGTGCAGCGGATTTATGCGGGTACGAACGAGATCATGAAAGAGCTGATTGCGCGATCTTTGTAGAGCGGAACAAGTCCTGACGTAGAAGTATGCGCAAACTGAATTAACCGTCAAGATGAGAGAGCGAAACCCTTCATGAATATTTACTGTGTTCTCGCCCATGTCATAGCTAGGGACGATTGAATCGGGAAGGACACAGGTGTTGCGTACGAATGGCAGCTAACGACCAATATCTACGAATATATTATTGCCGGGCTGCGTCGAATTAATTGCCTTACTTATCTCACCAGCACTTGCGGCTACAAGATTTCTTTCGTTAGAGCTAAGCACAATCAAAGCCAGACTCGACCCCTTCCTGTTTTGTTGGTAGCGAATCCCCTGATCGGCAGTTACAAACACATCAAAGCCCACATCCTCTGCGGCTTTCAACAACAGACCATTTGTCAAGCCGGCCCAGCCTTGATAGGTTGTGGTTCGCACATCATGCCCGCTTAAGAGCAGCCTCAACTTCTGCGGAAAATTTTCATCTAGAAGCACGAGCATCAATCATCTCTAAAACTTCGCTCGCAAAAACTGGATCGGCAGACCGTGCAAGAAAATCTAGAACCGTTTGCACTTGCTCTCTTGTCACGGACGGATATTCTTCAACAACTTCACTTAAGCTTAGTTCTTTCAAGTTTTTGAGGATGGCCGACACCGGCACGCGCGTTCCGCGAAATACCCATGCCCCGCTTACTTTTCCAGGAACACTTTCCAGAATCGAACATTGCGACCAGTCAAGCATTTTCCATCTCCCAAATCCATGCTACAACACCCAACTCAAGCCACAATATCCTTAACCACATTCCCCGCCACATCCGTCAACCTGAAATTCCGCCCACTATACGGGTACGTCAACTTCAAGTGATCCAGCCCCATCAGGTGCAACACGGTCGCATGCAAATCATTCACATGCACCTTCTTCTCCACCGCCTGATACCCAAACTCATCCGTCGCCCCGTACGCCATCCCACCCTTCACGCCACCACCAATCAACACCGTCGAAAAGCCCTCATTATTGTGGTTGCGGCCATTCTGCACATTGATACGCCCGCCCATTTCAGTCCACGGCCGCCGCCCAAATTCACCACCAATAATCACCAGCGTCTCCTTCAACATCCCCGACGCTTTCAAATCACCCAGCAACGCCGCAATCGGTTGATCCGCCTGCCCCGCCAACCGCCGATGCACCATAATGTCGTGATGGCTGTCCCACGGCTTGTCGTTGCCAAAGTACAGTTGCACAACGCGCACACCGCGCTCCACCAAGCGCCGCGCCACCAGACAGCCGCGCGCAAAATCACCATCGCGCGTGGCCGACTTGATCTTCATTTCTGACGTGTCGCGCATGCCCGTCACGCCATAACGTTCGCGCACAGCCGCAGGTTCCTTCGCCACATCAAATGCATCCATCGCCTCAGCCTGCATATTGTAGGCTACTTCCATCGATTGAATCCGCCCTTCCAACTGCGCATCCGGACCGCGCTTTTCCAACTCCATTTTATTCAGCTTCTGCCACAACTCCACACGCTTGCGCTGCTCTTCCATCGAGCCCCCACGGTTGCGCAAATGCTGAATCATCTTTTCCGGATCCGTCTCATCACACGGCACGTACGTACCCTGATAGATGGCCGGCAAAAACGCCGAACTCCACAATTGCGCACCAACATCAGGAACGCCGGCACACATTGAAATGAACCCCGGCAGATTGCGATTTTCGCTACCCAACCCATAGGTCAACCAGGCACCCATCGACGGAAATCCTGGAATAATGCGCCCCACATTCATCTGCAAAATCGCTTGCGGATGCGCTGGAAGATCACAATGCATGGAGCGAATCACGCACGTGTCATCAGCAAACTGGGCCGTCTTCTGAAACAGTTCGCTCACTTCCAGGCCACTTTTGCCGTAGCGTTTGAAGCTGAACGGCGACTGCATCAGCTTGCCCTTTTCCTGCTTCGCCTTGGCATGGTCCCCAGGCATCATTTGGCCGTGATACTTCGCCAATGCTGGCTTCGGATCAAACGTATCCACCTGCGACGGACCGCCATTCAAAAACAGGAAAATCACCTGCTTTGCCTTGGGCGCAAAGTGCGGTGCCTTGGGCAGCAGAGAGCCCGCATCAGCCCGAGCCTGTTCAGCCAGCAACCCCGCCAGGCCCACCATGCCGAATCCGTTTCCTGCTTGCCGTAATGCTTCGCGTCGTGTCATTGACTTCTCCAGTTAGTTCACAAACAACAGCTCGTTGGAGCTCAATAAAACCTGCGCGTAAGGCACCCAAGCCGACTTGCCTGACGCCACAAATTCTTTGCCGATACGCATCTCTTCGGCAGTTGCGTCGCGCCCTAAAATGATGTGATAGGCCAGCCGGATTCGCTCTTCATCGCTCGTCCCTTTTTCCACACGAGCAGTCAAAGCCTTCGCCCGTGCTTCCAAAAACTCGCTGTTCAGGAAGAACAACTGCTGCAGTGGCGTGGCCGTGGTAATGCGTTTTTCAGCACTCAAATTAGGGTTCGGGAAATCGAACAGAGCCAACGTGCCATCCAGCTTACGACGGCTGACAAAGCCATAGACAGAGCGCTTGTGATTCTCCGCCGCTTCCAGCGCCGCAGGCTTTCCACCGCTTGCCACATCCAGTTCACCACTGACACTCAGCAGCGAATCGCGCATCGCTTCAGCATCCAGGCGCTGCCGGTTGGCACGCCACAACAGTCGGTTATCCGGGTCCACCGCATAGCTCGTTTCCGCAAAGCCCGAACTCAATTGATAGGTAGCCGAAAGCATAATTTCACGATGCAGCTTTTTCATGCTCCAGCCATTTTCCATGAACTGCGTAGATAAATGATCCAGCAGCGCAGGGTGGCTGGGCGTCTCACCCATGCGTCCAAAATTGCTCACCGTGCGTACCAGCCCCTCACCGAAATGATGCTGCCAAATGCGATTTACCATCACACGCGCAGTTAGTGGATTCTTCGGATTGACGATCGCCTCCGCCAATTCCAAACGCCCACTACCCTTTGTGAACGGCTTCGGGTCACCTTCGGAAAGGATCGACAAAAACGCTCGCGGTGCCACTTCACCTAAATTCTCTGGCTGCCCGCCGATCTGAATTTTCTCGTCAATCGCCGTCGCATTATCTTTGATCGCATGCGCGAATTCATACTGCGGCCCCAGGGTCGCCTGAAGCTCTTTCAACTCCGCCCGCATGTTGCTCAAATACGATTTAAAGTGCCCCGCAAGGTAACGCTCAATCGTCCCGTCAGACGTCAAAT
>JBBRJC010000356.1:0-4965 GCA_038220135.1 Bryobacterales bacterium
CGGCATCATTTACGTTCACACCATCACCCAAACGGTTGTTCGGGCTAACGTTAAACGCAGGATTGAAAACACCCACAACGGCGCGTAACGATATATCCGTCACGTCGTCGAACAGGCGTCTGCCATTGGGATACCCAGAAGCATCTCCACCGAGCAAGCCTAACCGGCTTGCACTTCCGGGAAGCGTGGGTGCAACCCCGGTATTCAGCCTGAGCAGATCAGCGGTCGGTCCAGCAGTCGTACCTGCGGCTGCGATCGGAGGAGCATAAGTTACCAGGGGTAACAAATCATTGCGCGGTACCGCAGGAATTGCAACAGCCCCGCCAGTAGCTGCATTAATCAACCGGGCAAGCAGTGGATCAAGGAAGGAGCTGGCGAATTGGCCATCATTTCTAGGCTGATCCATACTGAACCGGTCTTTGGAACCTGTACCGATCAACAGTTCGTTAATCAGCGGATTCCCCATACGTTGGATCTGGCTATAGCTACCTGAATTTTGTGCAGGCAGTGGAGCGCGTCTGGCAGTTAATCGCATTCGTGATGTAGTGCCAAAAACACCGATGGTTGCGTTTGTTGAAGTTGCAGCTTCAACATTACCAGTTGTGGTAAGCATGGAAACTGGAACTTCGATAGCAATGGCATTGACGGAATAGCCGGAAACAGTGTCACTGGCAATATTTGCGGTCGCGGCATCTTGAGCTGGCGATAGGACGCCGCCACCCACGCGAAAGTTCAAAGTGTCAAACGCGGCCCCAAGATCGATCCAGAACGGATCATCAACGGTGCCTGCAAACACTTTCACGTTAGGCGTACTGGTTGTATAAGTTCCGGCAGCATACAACGCAGAATAATCCATCGTCCGCGGACCAACATTGGAAGGTACTGCATAGAATGGACCGCCGCCGCCTATGTTGGTGGAAACGCCATTTTTAATCATGGTCACGCTGTACGATTGACGAGTACCGAAGCCAGCATCGTTAAAGTTGGTTATTCTTGGTGGAATCAATTGTGTCCCTGGAGGAACAGGTGCCGGGGAATTAGCCGGAGCGTTGATTCCAGTACCTGCGCCAGCAAACGCCTGCGCGACTCCTGGAAGGCGCTGTTCAGTGGTGAAGCGGAACTGGAATGTTACATCCTCAATCGCATCGTTGTTGTTGTCTACCTTGATCTCGTAAAGAACGTCTGGATCGAAGGGCCACCAATTTGGACCATTGCCAGGTTCCTGTAAAGGATCAACGCATAAAATCAAAGTGACGCGCGGGGTGCCGCCACCATCATAACTCCGAAATGCGTATAAGTCTGTGATGTCGGCCTTGTGATCAACTGCAGTAATTGGAGCTTCGCGGTGACTGGCGGCGAACCCAGGTTGCACGGCCATAAGTATGGCTAGTGCTGGAGCAACTATACTTTTGAACTTATTCATTTAATTTCCTCACTTAAGTTTCTTTTGACCCTTCTAGACAAGGCGAGCGTGGTAAGCCCACCCAGCACTAAAAGAATTGTTGTCGGTTCTGGAGTTGCATTAATGGTCACACTTGCCGATCCGAACCTGGCAGAACCAGATGGCCCTCCATCAGCAGTGAGATCTGCAAACACATCGAAAAAGCTTGAGGCAGTGAACGTTTTGGAATCAGAGAGCATCGAAAAGCCAACCGATTCCAACGAAATCGCACTTTGAGAAGCTGCGCATCCGGTAGGGCTGTTTCCGCTGAACATGGCTCCCGGGCATATATCCAATGACGCTATATTTACGCCGTCACCAGTTACAAGAGGAGAGTTTATGTCAACGGTTGCAGCTACAAGTGATGGGCCTGTTGCTTTGAACCGGAAAAAAGATTCCAGCAATTGGCCTGACGTTGCAGTCTGGTTAATTGTGAATTGAAGGTTTGACATGAAAGCCGAACCTCCAGGAAGGACCGCAACTTGTGACAATCCGATTGGTATTGCGCCAAATTGACCTGGAGCTGACGTGAAGGAAGAAAATAGAACATTTCCATTCTGACAGCCCGATGCACCCAAATTGACATAGTCTTGAAGCGTGCCTGGTAGGCAGGCCGCTCCAAAAGCTGTACTACATAAAAATAAAACTCCGCTCAGTATTGAATACTGCTTCATTTATCCTCCTCATGATTTTTGATTTTTCAAGAGGCCGACTGTCATGTTCAGATTGGAACAGCCCCCCATAACTTTCAGTTGGGAACGCACTTTCGCGTACCCTACCGTTAGTACGCGTTCATACGCTCGGGACTCATGAGATGGATTGGGAACAGGAAGAAAATTTGCAAGTTAGATTTGTTAATTAAGCGGAAGACGAATGTTGGGCGGGCATCCATACGACCTGCTGCGGCCGCTTTTGGGGAGATTACGATGTTTAAGTGTTAGGACGGAATCCACACTCAAAGCAAGTACGAGCTGTAGGAGTTCGCAGTTCTTTTTTGCATTTTGGACAAGCGGAACCATACAAAGAGACTCTATGGTTTCGGATTTCATTGGCATCGACGCCGCTCGTGCCCGTTCGATCAAAATACCAACGAAGCACCGGATCCATACCTATGCGGTATTGCTCGGCATTGAGTGCGACGCCAAGGCTACTGCGCAATTCCTTCAAGGAAAGGACACACTCTCGGAAGAGATTTTCCAACTCAAGAAATTCGGCTTCTTCGAGCATCGGCATGCTCTTTCTGCAGCGCCAGCACCAGATTGTTTTCATTTTCCCTCGAGTGCAGCGGCAATCGTCTGAAGCTGATTGATATGGTTTAGATCATGCCCACCCATCGTTTCCACAACAGTGCTGAAGGTCATGTCGCCGCGCTCTGGATGGTTCAGGGTCTTCTGCATTTCCTGTACTGTTACACCCGCAATCAGCAACAGATTCCAGGTGCGAACGGCTGCAAAAAACTCCACCGCCGCTTGTGCAGTGTACGATTCATAGCGCGCCGCCCAGCCGTCCTGATCGAACGGCTGGATGATGTGGCGAGCTTCGGATAGCGCTTGGCGCAGCCGGAATGCGAACACCACTTCGGTGTCGGCCATATGACACAACACCAGACGGGCGCTCCATTTGCCTGTTGCAGGAGAGCGATCAGCGTCAGCGCCAAAGTTGGCGAGAATTGTTTTCAAATGTTCTGGAGTGGATGCAATTACGGCTAATGGATCCTGGCCGTTGAGAAAGCCTGCGTATGGGTTCATAGTTCCTGTTTTGTAATTTCACCGACAACAGCAACTTCAATACTAACCCCGTCAATATGCGTTGGGGCGGCTTTAGCTCCGGAAAGCGGCTTGGCCAAGTTTACCTTGATGGCGAAGCCGCTTTCATTTTTCGTCAGGCCCACGCCAACGACGGAGCCTAATTTTGAGAACACGTCGAGAGCGGCCTTTTTTGCGGCCCTAGCTTGTTCGATCGTGATTTGTTCCATTCTTCAAAATAGCAGATCAACCTTCAGAGCATTCAGAACAGCGTGAATTGGATTTGCGTAAGTGATACCCAAACCACCATTGGCCGAACTGCTGCCGGCGAAAAGAAGAGCAACTGCTTCGTTATTATCGTCGACAATCAGTGACCCGCTGTCGCCGCCCATGCTGAAGGGCCGGGCCTCTGTAGTGGTAATTTCGATCTGGTTGTCGAAGCGAATTGCGCCTAATGTTGGACCGTAGCCGACGACGACATTGTCGAGTTCAAAGGCAGTGATTTTGCCATTGCGCAGTCCGGTTGTGCGGCCCAGTTTCGCAACCGCCACACCCATCAGATCTTCTACCTTTTTGGCGCTAACACCCTTCAGTTTTCCAAGCCCTTTGATTGTGGAAATATCAAATTTAATCGGGGCGTCAACCGTAGCTGCTGCGCAATCCACAAGATTGATTTTGGTGGAACTAAGCTTCACAAAACTTGTCAGTTTCGCCACCCCATCGGCGGCGGTTCCACCGTCAATCTGACCGGGCTGTAAAATTGCATCGCCTTTCTTGGCAGAATTCTCATTGGCCAGCACGTGATTATTAGACAGAATCATTGTGCCTGCGCCTTTGCGCGGTTTGACGAAGGCTCCAAGTGTGCCAGCCGTTATTTTGAAGTGTCCACAAGAATAGCCAATCGCCAGGGGGCGAATCTTTTTTGTTTGCGGGTTCACTGCGGATTTTCCAATCTCTCCGACGAAGATTATTTCGATCTCGCCCTTGGCTTTCTTGCTGAGCTTGTCCAGCAGCTTCGATTCCATCAACTCTTTGCGCTGCACACGCACCGCTACCTTATGTTCTTTCCCGTGAACGCTGGCACCGATGGCGATGGTGCGGATGATTGCAAGCTCCGTCATCGGCTTGCTGGCAAGGGAAAGGGCAAAGGCGGTTGGGGTTTCGGCCACGTCTTTCAACATGGATTCGAGGAACGATTGCTTGAGTTCGCGAACGGAATCAATTAACACTGGATTCTCCTATAGAAGCGCAAAGGGCCCGGTGGGCCACCAACATTATGGAACACGAAAGCCTCCGGCCGCCGGAGAACTCCGTTTTGTGCGTATTCCTATAGAAGGAAGAACGAGATTTATGGAGCAAACCCTTTTGACATTAAATAGCGATGCACAACCAAGGCCTGAGCCAGCCATTTTCCATCCCGTGTCGGAAGATCAGCCGAGCCAGGGGCCGCGCGTCTTCGCCTTGCCGCAAGGCACCCAGTTCAACGTCAACCCGGGCGATGGCTTGCGCAAAATCCTTTGCGATCTCTTCCACCTTGTCCCCATGATCCAACACCAAATCACGGATCAGTTGTCGCTGTTCAGACGTGCCTGGTTTACCGGGAAGTTCATCCACTTGAATGGGTAATTTGGTTTCGGCATCCCATTGCATGGTGGCAAAAAACTTTTCGTGCAAGTTGATGGCACCGGCAATATTTGCGCCACGCAAATCTGCATGCGCAAGGTCAGCACCAGTGAGTTCGCATTCGCTCAGATCGGCTTCACGCAAATCGGCATAACT
>JBBRJC010000357.1:0-4948 GCA_038220135.1 Bryobacterales bacterium
ATTTTCATAAACAAAGTTGCCGCCATCCTCGAATGCTTTTTGTGCCAGTCGGACGAATCCATTGGTTTATGGCAAGGCCAATGAAAACTCCCCTGATCGAACATAATAGGCCGACGTGCGGCAGCCGGGAAAAGTTGCGAATGAACCAGTTGTAGGATCCCCGAGTAGAAAAGACGCCAAGCCAGTCGCTGAACCCACTACACCCAGGGAAGGGAAGGAAGCATTGTTGTTGACCAGGTTAAACTGCTGCGCCTGCTGAATGGCGATACTTAGTTTTAAGGCATCTTCCAACGCCTTTAATTTCACCTTCTGGGCATCGTTCATTAAAGCCAGATTTTGCTTCCCCAGTTTGGCATAGGCCTCGGTCATCTCGCGGCAATTCACTTCCAACTCCAGGTATCTGACACCAAGCGCCATTGCATCCAAATTCTCTCGTGCCGTTTCTGCCGCGATCTCCGCGTTCACCTGTCCCACTCGACGCTGCTTGGAAAACAATAATGAGTTGTAGTTAGACTGGTTATTCAGCAAACCTTGATACTGGCTTTCAGTAAGCCCCAGGTATTGTTTCAAATCCTGGTAAGGCGCCGGAGTCGGGAACATGATCGGGTTAACCGTTTGGCCCAAAACGGCAACGCAAAATAGCAGCGAAATAAGAATGGACTTCATTGCTAGATTCTAAGTGGAATCACCAAAAAAGGGAAGCGCTTTTCGCGAATTATTACCGAAAAGCTACGGAAGCAGCGGCACGATTCTGTTCGCCGGAATCAAGTTCGGCGCGCGGCAGCCTGGAAGGGTTGCCCCGGCGTACAAGGGAAAGCCGCCCAATACAGCCGTAATCGTATCATCAGTAATTCCACCGAAAGTAAGTGAGCCAATAGTGGAAAGTGGGAACGCCACGTTGCCCGGTAGCAGATTCACTTGTTGCGCTTGCCCGATAGCGTTGCTCAGCTTAAGCGCGTCTTCCAGCGACTTCAATTTCAGTTTCTGCGCATCGTTGAGCAGTGTCAGATTCTGCGTCCGCAACTTAGCATAAGCCTCAGTCATTTCGCGGCAATTCACTTCCAATTCCAGATACCTTACCCCAAGCGCCATGGCGTCCAACTTCTCCCGAGCAGTTTCTTCCGAAATTTCTGCGTAGACCTGAGCCACTCGGCGTTGCTTGGAAAATACCAAAGTTTGGTAGCTGGATTGGTTGCTAAGCAACCCTTGATACTGGCTTTCGGTAAGCCCCAGGTACTGTTTCAAATCCTGGTAAGGTGCCGGAGTCGGGAACAGGATCGGGGTAATCGATTGGCCCAAAAGGGCAACGCAAAATAGCAGCGAAATGAGAACGGACTTCATGACTAGATTCTATTCGCAATCAGATCAAAATGGAAGCCCTCGCCGATAACAATAAATCCGAACTCCAAAGTTGAACAAGTCTGATAGCTAGCTGTGGCGCGGACACTCGTGTCTACCGCGTCGGCACTCTTGCCGACGCTCTTTCCCCAGGCTTTTACGCAAGAGCCTTTGGTGCGAAATTCTCCGAGGCACCGAAATCTAACTACTAGAACAACTCCGGAATTCAGGTTAATAGTTACGCATTGCTGCTGTTTATATACGGCTGGCGCGACATCCAACAATGGGCCAAATTCTGACGATAAAATACCCGTTAGACAAGAGTCGGAGTTTGATGCGCCAGTTGTTCCCATTACTAGATTGAGCGGACTGCGCCTGCTGGAAGTCCATACCGCCGTGCAGCCGTTTCAGAATCATAAGCGATTTACAAAGGCAATGTTCCGTCCAGGTCGAACATCACCAGAACTTCCATAGCCCCCCAGCACTGCTCAAGCTAACTTCATCCACCGTGCGAAACGAGTGCCAACATTTTTAACACTTCTTGTGCCGCTGGAGATGAGGATGCCGGATTCTGTCCAGTGATCAAGTTGCCGTCAACTTGCACAAATGGCGCCCAATCCGCCCCTCTCGAATAGCTCCCACCCAAACGCTTCAATTCGTCTTCCACCAGGAATGGAACCACGTTTGTGAGGTGGACGGCTGCCTCCTCTGTGTCTGAATAGCCGGTCACACGCAACCCCTTCACAAGAGCCGACCCGTCCGGCGCTTTCACGTTCCTCAGCACTCCCGGTGCATGGCATACGAACGCCACCGGTTTTCCAGCCGCATGCGCCGCCTCAATCAAAGCGATTGAGTGCCTGTCTTCGGCCAGATCCCAAAGCGGTCCATGTCCACCGGGATAGAACACAGCGTCAAACGCCAGTGACGTAACACTGCTGAGCTTTACCGTATTCGCCAGCGCATTTTGGGCGTCCGCATCGCGCTTAAAGCGTTTTGTGTCCTCCGTCTGCGATGCAGCCTCGTCGCTCTTCGGGTCGAGCGGCGGTTGCCCTCCCATTGGCGACGCCAGTGTCACCGTGGCCCCTGAATCCAGGAAGTGAAAATACGGAGCGGCAAATTCCTCCAGCCAAAATCCGGTCTTCTTTCCGGTGTCTCCTAAGTCGCTGTGCGACGTGAGGACCATCAGTATGTTCATGTCAAAACTCCGAGTTAATTTGCTAGCTTCGAATTCGACATAAATGCTTGCACCTTTGGGGCCAAATAGCTATCCGTGCAAACTTCCCATTGGCATAGAATCGCCAATCTTGTCCGGGCAGTAAACGGCTTCAGCCCTGACCAAATATTGTCGCGTGACTCGTGGTTGTCAGTGAGCGATGTCGAAGCAAAAGCAACGCGTCGGCTGTTTTGGAAATTGCGACTTCTCAATCAAACCGATTGTCTTTTGGCGATCCAGTGGCTAATGCCAGCGTCTGCATTGCTAGGATCCGGGCTCGTAAGCCTTCCTTGCGCCCCACCATATTCCCTGACCCAAAGCAGGCCAACCTAGTCTCCCGTTATTTGAAGGAAATGCACGTGGAGCTAACTAACTCGCGATCCACAGAAACAGTACTCCCGCCGCCCAGACCCCGTAGACGCCCAAAAGCCCCAGCGCCACCGTGCGGCCGCTATGCGTCGCAACCCATAGCACAAGTTTACCGAGAAGAAACTACAGCAAGGTACCCGCCAGGAGGATCAACAAACCTAAGGAGACCACCAGAGACGCTCCGAGGCTGATCGAGAACCATGCCGACGCTGTCTGTCCAATGAGGGCGGCAATCTCGTGGACCATACCGTAAACCAATATGTCGAGGCGGTGAATGAACTTCTCCGCGTCGTAGTAGAGCGGTCCCGACGGTGCGGGACCAAACTGCCACCACTTAAAAGCCCAGGCCGCCGCCGCCGCGCACCAAGCGAGAACGTGCAGTCTTGCGCACCAAAGGTCAGCACTCTCCAGGATTTTATTGGCCATAATTGCGCATCCTAGGTATCAAGCGATTCTGCAATCTTTTATGCGTGCTGATCAAAAACAGTTAGCGCCTATTAGCATAAGATACCCACTAACCGATCAGCACCGCACGATTGCCATATCGATCATTATTTGTTCAGCATTGCCGCTGTTGGGATATTGGTTTCGCGACATCCAGGAAAGGTCGTTGGGTTACTAAATCCTGGCAATAAAATGCCCGTTAGAAAATAGGCGGAGTTGGATATGCCAGTTGTTCCCACTATCAGGTTGACCGACTGCGCTTGCTGGATTACGACATTGAGTTTTAGAGCATCTTCCAGGTCTTTTATCTTCACCTTTTGGGCATCGGTGAGCAGTGCCATGTTCTGGGTTCGCAATCTGGCGTATGCGTCGGTGACCTCACGGCAGATCACTTCCAATTCGAGGTAACGCACACCCAGAGCCATGGCGTCGAGCGATTCGCGATTGGTTTCTACGAATATCTCCACATTTACCTTGCGTATTCGCTCTTGCTTGGATTCAACCAGATCTCCGAAGTTCGACTGATTGCGAACAATACTTTGGTATTGCGCATCCGTCAGAGACAAATACTGCTTTAAGTCAGGGTAAGGGTTAGGAAGTAGGAACGCTTGGCCGTAGCTGACTGCGTTCAACAGAAATGACATTAGTAAGGGCCGCATAAGCCGATTGTATCCTTGATCAGCAACGAAGAAAAGATCTGCGAAAGTCCACAATTTGTGCAAAGTGAAAACCCGGTCACCAAACACTCATCGCCGAGAGAAGAATTCTGGTAAGTTAACTGTTCCCAATACCTTACAGCCAAAAGTAATTTCCAAAATCCACCCGTTTAACCCCGAAAATTAGGAAGCACCCTCCCAATAATAGTATTGAGGAGAAAAAGAGTGCACCCTACAGCAAAACCCGTCAAGGAAATCCCCCAAAGCATCCGCATGCTCGAACTCGCCCAACGCGCCCCACTTTACCTCTCCCAAGACAACCAGACCTACATCGAATGCCCAACTGCCATCCCCGTCTTCTCCGAAGACTTCTTCACCTGGTTCATCTGCCTAGCCGAAAAGCGCCTCGGCTCAATCCCCAGCCCATCCGACGTAGCCCGAGTCTCCCGCACCCTCGATTCCCACGCCCGTGCCGCCAAGAACGAAAACACCGTCCACACCCGCATCGCCCAATTGGGCACCAAATCTTATCAACTCGACCTCGGCACCGACGACCATCAAGTGGTCAACATCACCGGACAAGGCTGGGAGTTGTCCCAACACTTCGACGCCCACTTTGAACGCTTTGAAGACCACAAGCCCATGGCCACGCCAGAGCGCACTCCGCTCAAGCTAGCCGTCTGTATGGAAAAGCAATTCAACCTTGCCCCTGAAAATGCAGAAAAGCTGGCAATCTGGCTGGCTGAAGCTCTGCTGCCCAACCACAAGCCGCCAATTCTGGTAATTACCGGCAAGGCACGCGAAGCCGCCGTAGAGAAGCTGCGCAATTTGATCGACCCGGTACGTGAACCGATCATCGAAACGCCAACGCAGGAGGGCCAACTCCGCCGCATGGTTCTGGAAAATAAAGTATTGGCATTCTCAGTCA
>JBBRJC010000358.1:0-4942 GCA_038220135.1 Bryobacterales bacterium
GGCTTCGGCGCGAATGATTTCAATTGGAGCCAATGTTCCGATTTCAACCTGCTTCTTATTGTCGTCGTATAGCTTCTGGTTTAATTGCAGCGCCTGCCGCTTAACGCGCAGATCCTCGTTGAAGCTCACCAGATCCCAATAAATATTAACCACGCTCGATACCGTGGTGATTACCTGTTGTTTGAACACCAGTTCAGAAACATAAATATTATTCTTGGCAATGCGAATGTTGCGTTTATTGACGGCTAAGCCGAATCCGGCCAGCAATTTCTGGGTTACTTGCAGGTCCCCAGTTACCGTGCGGGAGGGGTTGAAGTCGTTACGTCCGGAATTCTGAAACAGGAAATTATTGTTGAGCGAAAACGCAGCCGACGTACCGGTGAGGAAGTTTTGAGAAACAGAAAAATTGGCCACCTTCGAGCTTGAGATCAGCGAATTGGTGCCCGTGACGAACAGACTGGTCTGTGGAGTGGTGCGGTGGTTGAAGCTCAAAGTGCTTTGAAAAATAGGATCGAGGCTTCCAATCACAGCGCCGGTTGTGATTGCCGTTTGCTGTGCCGTCCCAAGGTTTGCACCTGTGATTCCGGTTCCGCTGACTGCGCCAGACGTGGATGTATTATTCACACCGTTGTTCACTGTGCGCGCGGAGGCTCCGGCCAGTGCGCGGCGATAATCAGATTCCGAGATGCGTGGACCATAACGCTGCAGTTCAATGTCCAGGTTGTTTTCAAGCGCCAGCGCAATCGTATCCTGCAAAGAAAGATAAATAATACCTCCACGCATCAACGATTCCAGGCGTGTTGAATTGCCTCTTACGACTGGATCCATCTCGTTCCATTTAAAAGGATCTGAGAGTTTATGGAACCACATAGATGCGGCATTGGTGCTGCCACTGGGAGCGGTCTGCGCCAGCAGGGAAGCCGGCGAGAGCAGTATGCCGGTTAAGATGATGCTCAAGTAAGGTTTGTAGGCCATGGGCATTAATTGATGGAAACGTTTTTCAATGGTCGGAAGTTCCGTCTAAAGCAGATGCTCAAAAATAAACTTCAGATTTCAAATTTCTATGGTAGCAGTTCGCCATCCACTCGGTAGCTTCGTTCAATTGATACTGCGGTCCAGACTACCGTGTTGCGCCTCTTGATCGTCAAATGCCAGGGTGCGAACTCTTTGAGTTCTGCAATTGTCCGCTTGGGATTCAGGGGTATTGGTTCGCATCAATGCGTGGGCACTGCCGAAGCTTGGCGTTCCCTTCGCGCCAATAACCAGCTGAATCCGATAACCAATGCATATAGCACCAGACTAAACTTTGTAATCCGCACCGAAAGCCAAAAATCATCGGGATAAAACTTCAACTCCAACCGATGTTTGCCTGCGGGCAATTCGGCACCCAACATTTCCGCGTTCACACGCAGCGGAACATGTGGCACTCCATCCACAAACAGTTTCCAACTAACATGAAATCGCTCAGTGAGGTAGGCCACCATTGGCCCCTTGGTATCGCTCTCAATTGTAATTTCCCCGGGCCGATCCACAACCAACTTGGCGCTGCCTTCGGTTCCCGGTTTAACCGAAAGGGGGCGATCGGCAATCGCTTGCGAATTAATGTTTAGCGACAGCACGTCGTCACCGGGGTTGGTCGAATAGCGGACATCGGTAACGAGTCGCAAACGATCCGCCGTCCGGTAGGATTCTTTTTTCCAACCTTGCCCGTAAGCTGTCGCGGCCACTCCAAACAATTCAAGCAATCGTGGCGACTTATCGTCGAGATACGTTTAGGATGAAAAGCGGCATAGGCGCTGATGTAACGATAGCCGCTGAGAATACTGTGATTGCTGTTTCCAAAAAAGCTCACAGGGCCAGGCCTGGGCACGGGCGGATCGTCTTCGACCCCGGCAATTTCAGGATTTATTAAAGTCTCTCGGCTCTGATGGGCCAAGTAAGCCAAGTGATACCCCAGAGGTTCCAATACCACAAGGAACAGGAAAGCAATACGCGCTAAAACGTTACCGCGGGAGGCCGCTAAGAAAATCGCCGCCGAAGACATGACCATGATCGAACCAACAATGGCGCGTTCTGGAAACTTCAGCGCATCGACGCGCAAGACAGGGAAGAGGCCGGGAACACCAAGTCTTACGGCTAGTAGGACCGCGCTGCCTAGTATCAGCGCCCAAGCGGCTAATTTCATGGGCCGTAAATTAGACGGCCAGCGATGCACGTCGCAGAATTGTTCGAACGACGCTGCTGCGAAAATCACAATGGGGAGAACAACAAACAGCAGATGCCGGGCCGGAACGCGAAACATGTTCATTAAAGGCATTTGATAGTAAAACTTATAGAGTATGTTGAATTCGCCGAAACCGAGGAAGAGACAGGTTGCGGCCAATGCTAGCAACAATTTTCTACGCTTCGATTCAGTGGTGGTGGCGGGCTTTTGACAGCCGCCCCACACCGCTAGAAGCAAAACGCCCGTGCCTACATAGATATCTTGCTCCCACCGTAGGCCGATGTTGAAAAACGGATTCACCCACTGCAGTAAGTTGGCTGGATGAAACGATTGATAGGCAAGGAATTCAAATGTTCTGAAAGCGCGGTTGGACGATTGGCTCGCCATAACCCAAGTAGGCAGCAACTGTGTGATGGCCAGAATCGCCCCAAACAGTTTGGCGGTGCCGTACCAAAATGAATTACTGAAGATCGAATTCCGTGTGGAGAGCAGTAACAAATACCATCCCTCCAAAATGAGCGATAAGTAAGTTGTGGCCGGGTAACCAACCAATGATTGCGATGCTGTGATAGCGGTGAGTACGCAGAGCCACAAACTGCGGTGGCCTGTACGATGCTCAAGAAACATTCTGCGCATAGCAACCAGCATCCAGGGAATATGGCACAGCCCTTCAATGGGTGGGACGTGGTAAAACTTGAGCAAGGGGGTGGATCCGAAAATAAAAGCCACTGCACCGAAGAATGCAGCTCCCTTACTAAGGGGCCATGTGCGAAGAAAAACATACGTTCCAGCGAAGAATACCAGTAGCACTAACGTCATGTGCAGCGTGAAAGCTGTTAAGAAGGGCAGTGTAGAATAAAGCAGCAAGTGGAGAGGATGAAAGCTGCCTAACTGGCCCTCACCTTGCAGGTAAAATCCGCCAAATAACTGTGAGGTATATATAAGTGAGTCACCAGAATGAAGCGCTTTCCAGTAGATATAGCGAGTTGGAAGAAAAAAATCAGCCAAGTCATTAAAAGTATACATTCGCCCATTTACGATCGGAGAAAGCAGCAAACTGGTGAAGGCGAATGTAAACAACCAAAGGAGAGCAAAGATCAGCTTGCGTGGGTTCTGATATAGAAAAGTACCGTGCAGCCAATGAAGTTGAGGCTGAACGGAGTCAGGAATTTGTGTCGCCGACATGTTCTGGGGCCGGGGCATTTTGGGTGATGAGGGTACCAAATTAGGCGTAGGTTCCTTTGAGTCTTGTAGCTTCTGCGTAGACATTTATATCAGGGGTACATAGCCTCCAAGTGTCTGGCGTCACTTACCTTTCCCCATCATAACATTACCTGAATTTCAAATTGCCGCCGAATTGGCCGTGGATGTTCCGTCATCTCGATATCGGCCCGCTTGTTGGGGAGGATTGGTTTCACACCGCCGACAGTCCGGTCCTTGAAAAACTTGTCAATAATGTTGGTACTCTCCAAATCGGAATATGACCATTGCATCCTCGATAAACCAGAAAACCGATTACTGCTAAGATTGCCAGAATGTTTAACCAAAACCAGCCAGACTTCAACAGGCCGCGTCCATAAACTGGTACTTGCTTCAAAACTTTACCCGGTCAGCTTTGGTTACCAGACACCTTGCGTTGGCCGATACTGAGATTCTACGGTCCAGAAACCGGACACCAGCATTGCTGGTATATTGGGCTACAAGGTGAGTCAACAACTACAAGAGCAAGTGATTGGCCGGTTTGAACAGACCGGAGCCTATTTGAAAGGCCATTTCCGCCTAACTAGTGGATTACACAGCCCCGAGTACCTGCAGTGCGCCAAAGTTTTACAGCATCCCGCCATTGCGGCTGAGTTTGGAACTGCCATGGCTGAGTGGTTTAAAGGGCAGGGAAGGATTGATGTGGTGGTCGCCCCGGCCATGGGTGGATTAATTATTGGACACGAAGTGGCGCGGGCCCTTGGAGTCCGCTTCATTTTCACGGAACGCGACAGTGATACGAAGATGATTCTGCGCCGTGGTTTCGCTATCGAACCAGGCGAGCGAGCGGTGTTGGTGGAGGATGTGATCACCACCGGCGGCAGCTCGGTTGAAGTGATTGAACTGTTGAAAGCAGCAGGTGCCCAAGTTCTGGCGGCTGGTTCCATTATTGATCGCAGTGGGGGAACGGCTGATTTGGGCGTGCCGCGTGTCGCATTAGCTACCCTTACGGTGACGACTTACAAACCCGAATACTGCCCCTTATGTGAGCAGGGTTTGCCCGTGCAAAAGCCGGGGTCGCGCCCGGGCAAGTAGATGCGCCGCATCAAACTTACGATGGCCTACGATGGCACTGACTACAATGGCTGGCAGTTCCAACCTGGTCAACCTACGATTCAGGGCGAAGTGGAGCGCGTGCTTGCAGAGATCATGAAGACGCGGGTTGTGGTTGAAGCTTCAGGCCGCACTGATTCCGGGGTTCATGCGCGGGGGCAAACGGGTTCGTTCGCGCTCGACAACCGCATGCCCTGTGCCAACTTGCTGAAGGCGATGAATAATTTGTTGCCGCATGCGATTCGTATTTTGCAAGTTGAGGATGCGGTGCCGGATTTTCATGCCCGCTTCGACGCCAAATCAAAGCTCTACGAATACCAGCTTTACCGCGACGATATTTGTCCCCCTTTTTTGTGCCGTTATGCCAACCAACATGCCTATCCATTGGACGAGGCGATGATGGCA
>JBBRJC010000359.1:0-4936 GCA_038220135.1 Bryobacterales bacterium
TACTTATGATCGTGGCAGCGGGCACACCCAACGGTTAGTCCCAAAAACACGGTTGATGCTGTATCCACGCGGTCCACAACGTATTCCACCGCATATTCTTCCGGCACGATTCCGCCTTCAGAATTGCCACGATGATTGCGATTAAAGCCGGTGGCAATAATCTGGTCACGCCGCGCGTTGGGCAACAAATCGCCCGCCACTTGCTCGACAATAAATTCGTTATAAGGCTTGTTTTTGTTGAACGCTTCAATCACCCAATCACGCCAGCGCCACATGTTACGCTCAGCATCGTTTTGATAGCCGTTGGTGTCGGCATAGCGTGCCGCATCCAGCCAACGAATGGCCATACGCTCACCATAGCGCGGCGACTTCAGCAGGCGGTCAACCAGCTTTTCATAAGCTTTGGGAGACTGATCGCTGGTAAACGCCTCCACTTCCTGCGGGGTTGGTGGCAGGCCGGTGAGATCGAACGTGACACGGCGGATCAGGTGCGCACGATCAGCTTCCGGCGACGGTTGCAAGCCTTCACGCTTGAGCTTGTCTAAAACAAAATGATCAATTCCTGTATTGGCCCATTCCGGCCTGGTTTTTAGTGGAATGAACGACCAATGCTTTTCGTATTTGGCACCCTGTTCAACCCACCGTTCCAGCAGCGCAACTTCCCGCGCCTCCAGCGCATTGCCGCTATATACCGGGGGCATGCGCGTTGCTTTTGAAGTCGATTTAATGCGCTCTACAATGATTTTCTTATCGAGATAAGCAGAGCCCGATTTTATATCCAGCCTCAACTTCGATTTGCGATTTGCCTGGTCTGGACCGTGGCAGGTGAAGCATCTATCAGACAGAATTGGGCGCACATCCCGATTGAATTCTACAGACTGTGGAATATCGGTGGCCGCCGTTGCCGGCATCATGGCGAGCAGTGTTATCCAGTACTTCATTATGATCACTACGATTGTATAAGAAACGCGCGTACCCGCTCCCACATCGGTTCAATTACATTGGTCAACTCATGGTCGGACTGCCAAACGTGAAGTTCCACATTCTTGTGCAACCGGGCAAATTCCTGCGAAAAACTGGCCGGAACTGTGTCGTCGTCGATCCCATGGAAAATCAGCGCAGGTTGGCCGAAGTTTGGATTATCGGGATATTTCAGGCCGTCTTCCAGCAACTGATAGCTAATGCGGCGCGGCTTCTTTTCGCCGTAATGAAACATCTCCATACTGCCGTCAGCGCGCCATTGGTCAACCACCTGAATACCCAGCTTGACCGGCCAACGGCGAGCGAAGCCGAACGCCGGGGCTAGCAAAATAAGCCTCTTCACTTCGGGGTGTTTTTCCGCATAGAGTGCAGCCAGATAGCCACCCATGCTGGAACCCATTATGGTAACGGCCCGGCCACGCGAAACCTTGTCGATAATTTCCAGTTGGCTGGTAATTGTCAGGTTGTAAAAGTCACCCCCGTCGAGCTCCGGTACAATCACTTCTTCGCCGATGGCTCTCAACTTCTGACTGAAAAACTGCGCCTTCTTAGACGACGGGCCCGATGCAAATCCGTGCAGATAGAGAATCACTATTCCATCCTATCGTGACTCGATTAGACTAAGGTATGTTCAGTTCGCGTGGTGCAAAAATAAAGGCCGCAAGTTGCGTTGGCTGGTTGGTCTTTTCAGTTTGGCTCACCTTGCCCGGATTCCTCTGGCAGATTAACTATTTCCACAACCCAAAGTCCGTTGTATATCCACTTGTGGTTGGTTTGGTGCTGGCAACACCTCTGCTTCTGGTGGCTTGGCACATGCTACGCCGCTACGGTTTTCGAAAGTACGAATTTGCCTGTCTGGCCGGCCTGCCTATTGTCTTTTGCCTTGCCACAAAACCAGCGGCCGCAGTTGTAGTTTTAGTGACCGCCGCAAGCTGCTTTTCGTTCGGGAAATTTACCCTTAGACGTCTGTCGTTAACCCCTATTTCGGCAGTGGAAGAATTAGCCCTGCCGGTAAGCGTTGGCTTGGGCCTTCTACATTGTTGTCTTTTCGTACTTGGCCTTATGGGGCTGTACTATCCGTCTGTTTTCTCCTTGCTGCTAGGGCTGATGCTGTTAGCCGGATTTAGAGAACTACTCTCGCTTCGGTACACTTTGGGACAACTTAACGATGCATGGCAGAGTGTTGCGGACCTGGAGCAATGGCAAGGCTCTGTACTGACAGCCTTCGCCTTTGTCTTCGAAATTGCCTTGTTGATTTTCGCCCTGGCCCCCAGCGTTGCCTACGATGTCCTTCGCCTGCACTTGCCTGCCATGCAGTATTACGCGTTGCATCACTTGTTGCAGGTTCCGCCTTATTTACCCTACGCCAACTATCCGCAGAGCGTGGAAATGTTGATGACCCTGGGCTTTAGTCTTGCCGGCCAGCCAACTGCGCAGGCGATCACTTTGCTCTATCCCGGAGCCGCTTGCCTGGTTCTTTTCCGCATTGCACGATTGTGCGGAATCGATCGATTCTCGGCACTGGCAGGTTTACTGTTTACACTGTCTATCCCTGCTATACACTGGACTGCTGGTTCAGCGAAGAACGATTTTGCGCTGGTACTTTTCATCCTTTGCACATTGCTGGGGTACTTGCGCTGGATGGAAACTCTCAATTTCAGGTGGATTCTGCTGGCCACGTTTTTCCTCTCCATGGGGGCTGGCGTAAAGCACGTGGTGGCCTTGGGTGTGCTGCCCTTCGGCTTGCTATTTAGCTACGCCATCTGGCTTGAGCGGCGACGAATGATAGCTGTACTACAAATTGGCGGCGTGTTTTTGATCTTCGGTACCGCCTGGTTTGTTCGCGCCTGGCTTGCTACCGGTAATCCTGTTTATCCTTCCGGCGTTGCCAGTGCCGTTGTTTCAGTTGCCCACGAGCATCACCTGACGGCACAGGGGTTATTGATGAAGTATCTAAGCATGCCCTGGGCGATGCATTTTCGCGGTCATCCGTTTTTTGAATCAGCTTCCGATTATCCGATGGGAATTGTGCTGGTACTGTTTATTCCTGTTTGGGTGCTGGTTCGTTGTCGTTTATCCAGGCAGGCCAAAGTTGTGTTGCTGTTTTGTGCCATCTATCTTGTCTATTGGTCCTACGCCATTCCGATGATTCGCTACGGCATCGCACCGCTTGCTTTGGTCGCCATGTTTACCGCCTACTTCCTGATCACGATTTGCCGAGCCATGCCTCGCTGGGTGGGCATTTCAGCTGTAACCGCTTCCGTCTATGCGGGCTTGTTCGGTATTAGCGGCATTGCGATAAATGAGATCAACGAGGTGCAATTGCGCTACTTGGCTCATCGAATCAGCGCGGAGCAGTTTTTAGTTGAAGGGTTGCCCCCGATGCGTTCCCTGCAGTATTTGAAGCAAGTCGCAAGACCGGGGGATCGCATTTTCGGATTCAACAATTGCGCGTTAGCTTATGCGCCAAATCAGGAACAGTTTGCTTGTATTTTAATGGAGTCCGGCAATTGGGAGCGTGCAAAGGTTGAGTTGGCAGCGCATCCTTATCGCTTTTTGATCATGCCTGAATCACAGTTGGGTATCGTGCCCGCAGGGTGGATGGAAGTTTATGCCGACCCTGCTTTTCACGTGTTTCGGAATATGGCGATTGCGAATTGAGGTGGACGACGACAGCAAGATCGTTGGACAAACAAAAAGGCCACCGGAGTTAACCGGTGGCCTTTTTGAACTACCGAAAACAGCGGCTTAGAAGATCAACTTCAAAGCCAACTGCATCTGACGTGGGGTGTTGAGCAAGTCGCCGCTGGAGGTCAGTCTGCCAAAGGTCTGGCTCTGAATCTGCAACGAACCGGTGCCGAAGCGCGTGCGGTTAAACACGTTGAAACCTTCAGCGCGGAAGTCCAATTTAATTCCTTCTTTGATGACGAAGCTTCTCGATGCTGAGATGTTTTCGGTCAGGTTGGGGAATTGACGGAACTTAGGATTGTAACGAGTCTGGTTGCCGAAGTACTGCGTCGTGCCAACAAACTGTGTACCAACCTGCGCAGGGAAGAACGATGCAGGCTTCACGAAAGTATCAACTGACGGGTCGAAACTGCCACCCGCTGTTGGTTGACGCCAGCCGTCATAGGAAGAAACAAGAGGACGGTTGCCTGCGGCAAACAACACCGAAGGAGTACCGACGCTGGTTCCAAGGCCGAGAGGTTGGCCGCTGGAGTAGAAGCCGATACCGCTCAAGCGCCAGCCGCCCAGAACAGCTGCACCAACGCCGCTGGTCAAGAAGGATTTACCCTTGCCGAAAGGAAGTTCGTAAATGGTAGAAATCTTGAAGTTGTGCGTGATGTCAAACTGACCGATCGACTTTTCCAGTCCGCGGTTGAAATGATCGATCGCCGTGCCATTTCCCCAGTAGGTGTCGGAATCGGTGATGATCTTGGAGAATACATACGAGGTTGTCACAGAGAAGCCCTTTGCATAGCGGCGTTCCAACTTGACGATACCTGCATGATAGGTGGAGTGACCGCTATGATCGCCGCCGCCGCCAAAGGTATCAATGCTGTTGTATTGAGGGAATGGGCGAAGCGAACGAGCTACCGTTGCACCACCACCCCAGCATGCGTCCTGTGCGGGGCATGTGGCGGTTGCGAAGCTTGGGTACGGGGTCTTGAAACCAGCAGCAGCAGCTGCAGCTGAAGTGATTGAACTATTCATCAATGCAAATCCGTTTTGCGTGAGCAATTTCGGATTCACCTGATTGTAGTTCAACAACTGAGTCTGGAGATGTGAGCCAACCAAAGCATTGTAGGAAACTTCAAGTACCATACTGCTGGAGAGCTGACGCTGAATTGAAAGATTCCAGAAGTTGGATTCAGGCAAACGGGTTGCTTCCTGACCTTGCCACCATGGAATGTTGTCTTTGTTGGCAAATGACGGGTCGATGAACGGAGGAACA
>JBBRJC010000360.1:0-4921 GCA_038220135.1 Bryobacterales bacterium
TTCATCTGGACTCGTATCGGCGGGAACTTATTTGATCAACTGATCGACAAAACTGCGTGCGGCAATCACTTTAGTATTGGTGAAATTGCATTCGTTGCCTTCACACTTTGGAAAGCCTGCGGGCATGCGTAATGAAGAATCCTGAAATGCGGCATGTTGTTGATCAATTCCGGTATCGAGGATCGCAATCTTCACGCCTGCACCTGCGTTTGCTGCACCACCCACTAGATTCCAGGCAGCAGGTGCGTTTACCAAATCAGCAGCCAGCGTCATTTTGGGTTTGATTGCCCGCATGCGCTGGACCGACACCACGCCGGGCAGCAGACGCAACTGCTGCGCTTGTTCGTCGGAGACTGAAACAAATACGGCATTGGCGATGGTGTCTACAGATCCAAGGACGGTGATGCGGCGCTTTGCCAATATGTCTTTGACTTGCGCTTGCGAGTTGGCCACGCGGACGCGGGCGGCATTGCCTCTAGCCGAGCGCAATTCGGTGCGCGATTCAATGGCATCGGCAATCGGGGGCTCTGACAAAACCAGGGCCCATCTTCCTGTTCGCTCGGCAAAAGCGGCCGTGCTGATTGTGAGGAATGTAATGAACGTTAATAGTTGCTTCACGCTGTCTCCGACGCGCCACACTGTGACGCAGTTACATCACTTTAAAATTCTATTGAAAATCGAGCCAACCGGTGGTACTCTGATTTCAGACCGACCGGTCTTTTTCTATGAACAAGGGCACCAAAGGCGAAGAGACCAGGCAGCGAATCCTTGAACTCGCCGCGCCTGTGTTTAACACCAAAGGTTACGCTGGTGCTTCGCTCGCCGATATCCTTGAAGCCACGGGATTGCAAAAGGGCGGCCTCTACAATCATTTTGACAGTAAGGAAGACTTGGCGTTGGCCGCATTTGATTGGTCGATCAGCCAGATCGGTTTGCGCTGGAAAGAAGTGACGCGCGGCAAAACGCATTCTATCGATTATTTAGTGGGTGTTGTTGACCTATTTAATGATTACGATAGCCGGCCCATTGTTGCCGGCGGATGCCCAATTCTGAATACTGCGATTGAAAGTGACGACGCAAATCCGATGTTTCGAGAGCGCGCCCAGAAGGCCATGGAAGGGATGCGGACGAAGTGTTTATCAATGGTTGAGATGGGGGTGGAGCGTGGGGAAATCCGCCCTAACGTCGATGCGGCGAACCTCGTGGTAGTCGTAATTAGTCTGATTGAAGGCGGCATTATGATGAGCAAGCTTTTTGGAGATTCCAGTTTGTTGAAAACGGCGCAAGAACATGCCCGTAAGTTGATTCGGAATGAGCGGCTGAATTGAAGCATTGTTTTGGGCAGCTATAAACCGACCGGTCGGTCTTAACATATGACACTAGCACTCCTTCTTTTAGCCGTAACGCTGCAGGATTGTATCGATTGGAGCAATCGTGCGGCATCGAATTTCGCGCAGGGTCAGTATGCCGAAGCGGAAAAGCTTTGGCTACGGGCGCTTGCCATTCCCCAAGTTCCGCTTCGCGCAAAGGTGGCCAGTAATTTGGCCGCACTTTATAAACAGACCGAGCAATTCGACAAAGCCGAACTGCAATATAGATTAACCCATACGCTGCGGTTGGAATCGCTTGGATCGAACCACGCCGACACGGCACTGGCTTTAAACAATTTGGCTGGAGTGCATATCATTCGCGGGCAATATCGCAATGCCGAAATGGAGTTGCTGGAAGCTTTGCAGGCAACCGGATTACGGACGGCGGACCGTGCGGCGATCTTCATGAATCTGGGACATGTTTGCCGATTGGAAGGCAGATTCAGCGAAGCCCACCGATACTTGGAAGCAAGCCTGCCCCACCAAACGGAGCGTTCGATTGCGTGGAACAGCCTGGGCATGCTCGCCGAAGAGGAACATAAAATGGAGGAAGCCAGAGACTTGTTCCGGCAATCGCTGGGCAAAGTTTACAGGCCCGGAGTTGCCGCGAATCTGGCCCGCGTGGAACTGCACTTTGGCAATCTGACTGCGGCGCGTCAACTGTTGCTGGGCGTACTGCAATCGCAAATACCGGAGCTGCTGCGGGCTGCGACTCTTGAAACGCAAGCGGCACTCTTGCTGGCGGAGGCGAAGCGAAAGGACGCGCTGGTTGCCTTTGATCAATCACTGGCCCTGCGGGAAAAGGTGTTGGGTCCAGAGCATCCGGCGCTGATACCACTGTTAAAAAGCTTCGCAGCAACTTTGCATGAAGCACAGCAACATAAGGCGGCCATCGGATTGGAAGCGCGGACTCGGCGCCTGGTGGAGCGGCAACCAGTGGCCCCGGCCATTGATTGGCATGCGCTTCGGCCATAGAGATTTTTGATACCCTGTCGAAATGGCAACAGCAAAAAAAGTAGCGGCTAAGCAGGTAAAGAAGACGCGCGCGGAAGTGGATCACGAATTCAGTGATGTGCGCGAACAGGCCGAAGCAGCGCGTGATTCGTATCAGCCGAAACAGGAGGAACTGAACCTTCGCCGCGAAACCGAAATCAGAGCAGCAGTGGATGGCTTAACGGTAGACGATATTGTGCATCGTCTTCCGGCCCTTGGCCTTGAAGTTTCAAAGACGCTGGCTGGATTGTCGGATCAATTGGTGGAAGAAGTGAACCGTTTGCAATCGGTGCGCGAGGCTGTTGCACTGGAGCGCAGAGAATTGGAGCGGCTCCATAAAATCGACATTGCAGCCACTGCGCTTGACCAACTGATTCAGGACTACAACAAGCAAAGCCAGGAGCAGGAAGCTGAGATCGCGCAACAACGTGCGGCCTGGGAAGAAGAGAGCCGCAACGCGGAGCGCGAACGCAAGGAACAGGAAGAGTCGCTAAAGAAGCAGCGGCAGCGCGAAATCGACGAATACGAATACAAGAAAACGCTGGAGCGCAAGAAGGCGCAGGATAAGTACGACGAGGAACAGAGGTTGCAGGAACGCAAGAATCTGGACAAGCAGGAAGCGCTGGAAAAGAGCTGGCAGCAACGCGAGGCAGTGCTGAAGGAACGTGAAGTTGAATGGCAGCAAATGCGCAAAGAGGCAGACCAATTCCCGGCGCGTCTGCAGGCGGAAACGGCCCGTGCAGCGACTGAGGCGGCTGAGCGAGCGGAGGCGCAATTGCAGCAGAAAATGCTTCTGATGCAAAAAGAGGCAGAGAGCGATAAGCGTTTGTCTGAATTGCGAATTAGTTCAATGGAGCAATCGGCGGCACAGCAGGGCACGCAAATTACGGCACTGCAAAAGCAATTGGACGAAGCCAAGCAACAGGTGCAGGACATCGCAATCCGAGCGATCGACGGAGCTTCCGGTTCAAAGGCATTGGGGCACATTAATCAGATCGCGATGGAGCAGGCCAAGAATCGATCGCCACAAGGGTAGCTACAACAGCACTGTTTCAATTAATCGCTTCACGCCCTTACGTCCGGTTAAGGTTAATGAGAGCGGACCATTTTCCCGGGAATGTTCCACGCGGAAATCGAAGAAGGGGCAGCAGCGTTGCTCCTTCTCCACCCATTCCGCCACTTGCGAAAAGCTGATCCGTGCCTTGTTCAGTTCAAACGAGTAGCCACCGCGCAATGCACGCCGAGTCTTCACAGCTTCGAGCAAACGACGCGACATCACCGCGTGCTGTTCCCGCTCGATAGTGCTGAGGGCGTGCATATTGCAGGCAATGGGCGACGCGGTTTTTGCAGGCTGTCCCAACAACGCCGGCATGACAGCCATACTCATCAGGAAATGCTTCAAGTCGATCATCATTTCAAGTCCTCTATCGCCAATCTACAACTTCAAGTAAGCTTTAAGTCAAGAGGATTCTTCCATGACGATCGGCGAAGTGGCCAGGCGAAGTTCCATCAGTGCATCTGCCATCCGGTATTACGAATCAATTGGTGTTTTGCCCAAACCGAATCGCGTTTCCGGACGCCGTGTCTACAACGAGGCTATTCTGCCGCTACTGGGACTGGTGCAGTATTCCAAAGGTGTTGGGTTCTCGGTCAAGCAGATTCGTACACTTATAGCTGGGGTTGAATCGCATGGCCGCTTTTCAACAGCGCTACAGAAACTGGCTCGGAACAAGATCATCCAGCTCGACGAAATGATTGTGCAGGCTGCTCAGATGAAAGCGCTGCTGGAAGATGCGTTGGAGTGCCGCTGCTTGACTGCCACTATGTGCGGAAGCAGAATCTTGCAACGGCACGATTAATCGAATGGGGTAGTACTGTCTAAACCATACGACTCATTGCCTGGATATAGCCAAGAGGGTTTACTCATACAAGGTCAGAAGCAACTTATCGCTCAGCACCCGTAAATAGGAGAACCCAATCGAACCGCTTATCTTTGCTCACGGTTGGCATAATGCTTGCGCTAGAGGCATCGGCATCAACAACAACCTGTCCCAACGCAACCTACGACAACTATCTGGCTGCGAACTTCTCATGCACGTCCGGCAACTTGGCATTTAGTAACTTCGGTTATGCACCAACAGCCAACCCATCCACAAACGCGATTCAGGCAACAAGCATCTTTGTAACGGCACTGACAACTGACTGGAACGAAGGCTTTCAATTTAGTTCCGGTTGGTTTGTGGGCACACCGCCTGTCAGCCAGTTTCAAGATTCGCTGCTCACCTATGATGTGAGGACTGTAGATGGTGGAAATACAATTACAGATCTGCATCTGTTTTTCAACGGTTCAGTGAGTGGAACAGGGCTCAGCAACGTGATTGAAAACTATTGCAAAGGTGGCAGCTTGCTTACCTGTGCACCAGGACAATTGGGGCAGATTTCTGCGACCAACCCACCTTTGAAACTATCTGACGCGGCAACTTTTGACGGTGTCAGCCGGTTGTCTATCTCGAAAGATATCCAGGTAAATACAGGCATCGGCCCCAACGGCACGGCGA
>JBBRJC010000361.1:0-4918 GCA_038220135.1 Bryobacterales bacterium
TTGATTTTGTTGCCTTCCAGTGCAAGTACCTTAACCATGATCTGGTCGCCTTCATTCAGTTCGTCGCGAACATTCTTCACGCGGCTTTCCGAGATTTCGCTGATGTGCAGCAATCCATCGGTGCCAGGGAAGATTTCAACGAACGCGCCGAAATCGACGATGCGGACAACAGTACCAAGATACGTTTTGCCAGGTTCGGCAACGGCGCAAATATTGGTAACCATTTGGATAGCGCGGTTGGCTGCGTCGCCGCTGGTTGCGAAGATGTTGACTGTTCCGTCGTCGGAAACGTCGATCTTCACACCGGTCTGATCAACGATGCTACGAATCATCTTGCCGCCAGGTCCGATCAGTTCTCGGATCTTGTCGGTAGGGATTGTCAGCGTATGAATGCGCGGTGCATTCAGCGAAAGTTCCTTGCGGGATTCAGCCAGGGTACCCAGCATTGTTTCCAGGATCGAAAGGCGGGCGCGACGAGCTTGCTCAAGCGCTTCTTTCATCAAATCACTGGTAACGTTGGGAACCTTGATGTCCATCTGCAGGCCTGTGATGCCATCAGCAGATCCAGCCACCTTAAAGTCCATGTCGCCGTAATGATCTTCAGCGCCTGCAATGTCGGTGAGGATGGCGTACTTGTCGTCTTCCTTCACCAGGCCCATAGCAATACCGGCGATCGGCTTCTTGATTGGCACACCGGCATCCATCATCGACAGCGTGCCGCCGCAGATAGAAGCCATTGAGCTGGAACCGTTCGATTCAAGAATGTCTGAAACGATCCTCACCGTGTAGGGGAACTCTTTTTCGGTCGGCATCACAGCAGTCAGCGAGCGTTCGCCGAGGATACCGTGGCCGATTTCACGACGGCCCGCGCCGCGCATGAAGCCCACTTCGCCAACCGAGAACGGCGGGAAGTTGTAGTGCAGCATGAAGCGCTTGGAGGTTTCCGTCGGATCCAGCAGTTCAATGCGCTGTTCGTCGTCTTTGGTGCCAAGCGTGGTGGTAACCAGCGCCTGAGTTTCACCGCGGGTGAACAGAGCCGAACCATGCGTGCGTGGCAGCAGGCCCACTTCGCAGGTGATTTTGCGGATTTGATCGAAGGCGCGGCCATCGGGACGGCGGCGGACATCAAGCATTTCTTCGCGGAAAATCTTTTCCTTGAGCGCGTCGAACAACTTCACTGCTTCCTTCACCTTGGCATCAACACCAGGGAACAATTCAACAGCAAGTGCCTTAACCTTATCCTTGCAAACGGAAACTTTAGCGTAGCTTTCCAGCTTCGGATACTTCTCGGTATTCATGGCGTCTTTGAGGTCGCTACGAACAAGCGCATCGATTTTCGCGCCCAGATCGGCGTCGTATACAGGAGGATTGTAAACCCACTTGGTCTTGCCACATTGGGCAACCAGGTCACGAATCCCAGCAATGATCTTCTTGCAGCAATCGTGGCCGAAGTCAATGGCTTCAACAACGGTAGCTTCAGAAACATGCTTGCCAGCGGCTTCAACCATCACAATACCGGCTTCAGTGCCAGCAACGGTGATCACCAATTCTGATTCCTTGGCTTCGGGGTACGAAGGGAAGGCAATCAGTTCGCCATTCAACTTGGCAACACGCATGCCAGCCAGCAAACTGTGGAAGGGGATGTCAGAAATAGCGAGCGCGGCGGCTGCGCCAATGATGGCCAGAGGGCTGGGGTCACGCAAGGGATCTGCCGAAAGAACCATGGCGATCACTTGGGTTTCGTGAGAAAAGCCTTCCGGGAACAACGGGCGGATAGGGCGATCAATCAAACGGCTGGTCAGGACTTCCTTTTCAGAAGGTCGACCTTCGCGCTTGATGAAACCGCCCGGGTATTTTCCGGCCGAATATGTATATTCACGATAGTCGACGGTTAGCGGGAAAAAGTCCGCATTTTCCTTCGGCTTCGTGTTAGCGCAAGCAGAGACTAATACAACGGACTCACCAGCTTTAACGACTACCGAGCCGTTTGCCTGCTTGGCGAGCTTTCCAGTTTCAATGGTGACTGGAACACCATGGATATCAATTTCAACGGAATACATTCGATCCTTGAACCTTTCCTTTGGATCAAGGAGACGCTGGAGATATTTGTGCTAGCGAGCGAGTCGCTTACCGGCGGATACCGAGACTTGTAATAAGTGTCTTGTACCGTTCGGGGCTGCGGCTCTTCAGATAGTCGAGCAAACGGCGGCGCCGGGCCACCATCATGAGCAGACCGCGACGGGAACTGTGATCCTGCTTGTGCATCTTGAAGTGATCCATGAGCTGGAAAATCCTCGTACTGAGAATTGCCACCTGTACTTCAGGGGAGCCGCAATCAGTTTTGTGCGTCTTGTACTTCGTAACTACTTGCGTTTTCGCGTCTGCGGCCAGTGCCATACTAGAGTCGATACTCCTTCAGTCTTACCTTAATCGTTTCTTTACCGCTTTAGAATAGCAGGAAGTGCGGGCCGTAGCAAGGTACTTAGTTCGCTCCAGGTCCGTATGTGGAAATTTGATGACCTTTTCCATCAATGTAAGCATACTTCCATTTCGCCGAATTGCCCGAACTGGAGCGCAATCTGACATCGGCCACCCCTTTGAAGAAGTAGCTTGCAGCCCCGAATGTTCCACCAATCGCTTCATTGCCTTTCCGGTCAATGTACCAATACCTTTGGGCTCCATCGCCGTCGACTGCCAATTCCTCTTGAAAATTCGATGCCGACTTAAATTGGTGCATAATCTTGATTACTCCCATCCTGTCGATATAACCGTATAATCCCGCCACTTGAATTAGCGAAAGGCCATCAGAGAAAGGATAGGCAAGTTCAAATTGAGGCTTAATCACAGTGGTTCCCGATGAATCGATGAATCCCCACAATTTGCCCACTCTTACAGGCGCAAGCCCTTCGGGAAAATAACTTGCGCCATCAAATTTCGGTTCGATGATGATCCTGCCAGTTTTGTCGATAAAGGTAAACTTGCACACAGGGGGTGGGGGTATTAGAGATCCGGCCACCAACATATATAGGGCCTGGGCAAGGCCCGTCCGCATCGTAATAGCAGGGACCGTCTACAACCACTCGGGCTAAAGTTTCGTGGAAATCTCTTAATTCCAGCAGTGTAGCTTTGATAACGAATTTACCAGAATGATCAATAAAACCGAATTTTCCATTCTCCTCAACAATTGACAAGCCACTGGAGAACTTTGAGATGGAATTGGTTCTTCCCGCCGGAAAGGTGGGTGCGATCACGAATTTGCCAGTACGATCAATGAAACCCAATGCGATCCTGCTTTATCCAATACCGGGGCGATGCCTTCGGAAAAATCAGAAAAATACAACTCAGTGCGCCAATCACCCTTCAGCTCTTTTCCCGTCCTATCAACATATCCCCCATCGACTGTTAGCAGGCCATTGTTAAACTCGCCGCCTCCATTTCCGTAAAATGTGAACCTTGGCGCAATCACCACCTTTCCATTCCCGTCAATGTAGCCCGCAACTCCGTACTTGACGAAACGGTAAAGAGGATCCGAAACTTTACTCCGCGGAAACCAGATGATGTAGTCCGTTGAGCAGGCAATCAATCCCGCGCTGGTAATACTGCGATCAACAATTTCAGCATGGCCTTACCTGCCCGTTTGGATTACGCGAGTCTCCGCATACCGTTATCGAGAACCATCTCGCCAGGTTGACACCAACTCAAAACTTTTGATAGAGTCCCGGCTAAGGATCTCCGTAAGATGAAAAAAAGTTTTTCTCTCCTTTTCTTATTTGCCTCCCTCGTCGGCCAGCTCTTGGCCCAGGGAACCAGCGAAATTGCTGGCACTGTTTCCGACTCAACTCACGCCGTAATTTCCGGCGCCACCGTAACCATCGTCAATCCAGATACCAATCTGCAAAGAACTGTCACCTCCAATTCCAATGGACTCTTTAATGCTCCCGCCCTGCCTCCCGGGAGATACAACATCAAAGTGGAAGCCAAAGGTTTCAATAGCCAGTCGCGCAGCAATTTGGAACTGCAGGTTGGCCAGATTGCGAACCTCGAAATCAATCTTCAAGTCGGCAACGTAAGTGAAGTAATTGAAGTCACCGGTGGTGCCCCCGTTCTCGATACCGAAACAACCTCGGTCGGTACGGTAATTGAAAACAAGCGCATTGTAGAACTGCCGCTCAACGGGCGTAACTATCTGCAATTGGCGTCGCTAATCCCCGGTGCTACTACCAATGGCCCCGCATCTTCCCAAGGCCAACAGCGAATGGGCGGTGCGCGCAATAGCTTTGCACTGAATGTGGCTGGCCAGCGCGTTCACTTCAACCACTATTCCCTCGATGGCATGGAAAATACTGACCCGAATTTCAACACCTATTTGTTCCTCCCCTCCATCGATGCACTGCAGGAATTTAAAGTCGAATCCGGTGTGTTCAGCGCTGAATATGGCCGTGGTATCGCCCAAATTAACGTGTCCACAAAAACGGGTACCAACCAATTCCACGGTGTGGTGTTTGAGTTTCTCCGCAACTCCTATTTCGACGCCAAGAACTATTTTGCAAAGGTCAATCCACCGTTTAAGCGAAACCAGTTTGGCGGGACGTTTTCCGGACCAGTTCTAATTCCGAAACTCTTCAACGGTAAAGACAAACTGTTTTTCATGTTCAACTACGAAGGGTTGCGCGAGCGCCGCGCATTGACCCAAACCAATACGCTGCCAGATAGCCGCTACCGCTCAGGCAATTTAGGCTTCCTCAATAAAACCATTCGCGATCCTCTCAATCCCGGTCAGGTATTCCCCAACGGTCTTATTCCCGAAAGCCGCATCAGCCCCATTTCGCGAAAAGTTCTTAACGATTTTTTCCCGCTGCCCAATCAAGCCGGCGGAGGCGCTCTAGGCATTGCCAATAACTATTTGAATGATGAAGGC
>JBBRJC010000362.1:0-4917 GCA_038220135.1 Bryobacterales bacterium
CGGATTAAGGCAGGCGACAAAGTGCGCGCCCGCATCGAGGGTGTGGGGACAACTTCGGCCAACGTTACTTAAAACTACGTGCGTCACTTTTACCCATTGCGAATTGATTTCCACCGGTTGCCCGAAAGGCGCGCGGATTAAGGCAGGCGAAAGTGCGCGCCTGCATCGAGGGTGTTCGGCCAAGGTTACTTAAAACTACGTGCGTCACTTTTACCCATTGCGACTTGATTTCCACCGGTTGCCCGAAAGGCGCGCGGATTAAGGCAGGCGACAAAGTGCGCGCCCGCATCGAGGGTGTGGGGACAACTTCGGCCAACGTTACTTAAAACTACGTGCGTCACTTTTACCCATTGCGAATTGATTTCCACCGGCTGTCCCAAAGGCGCGAGGATCAAGGCAGGCGACAAAGTGCGCGCCCGTATCGAGGGTGTGGGAACAACTTCGGCCAACGTTACTTAAAACTACTCAAAGCGCAGTGCCAGAATTGGATCGATCCGGCTGGCACGGTGCGCCGGAATGAAGCCGGCCAGACATGCCACGACGATCAGGACCACTACTGCTGAACCAGCAATCCAAGGGTCGTTCCCTTTGATGCCGTAAAGCTGCGAGGAAACGTATTGCCCAAGCGCAATCGCTGAGGGCACCCCGATCGCAAGGCCAAGCCCGAGCATGATCAGCACTTCTTTCATGACCAGCCAGATCACCGATCCTTGTTGTGCGCCGAGGGCAATTCGTACTCCAAGTTCTTTGGTGCGGCGAGCGACAACGAAGGCCATTACCCCGTAAAGACCGATGGCGGCGAGTGCGGTTGCCAGGAAACCGAAGCCGGCTGAAAGCAGTGCAATCAGGCGTTCGGTAAGCAGGCGCTGGTCCAGTTGGTCAGCCAGCGTTTTCATGCCATAAACGGGCATAGCGGCATCCAACTTCTTCACTTCGTCCCGCATTTGAGCATAGGCGGAACTTGAACCGAGGGCGGATCGGACGTAATAAGTGGCGCCACCCTTGCCCCATTTGGGCACAAATACCTGGCGGCGAACGCCTTCGCGTGGTCCTTCATAAAGGGTGTCGGCAACAACTCCGATGATTTCAACATCCAACTTTGACAGCGGACCACCACGGCCCAGATGACGGCCTACAGCGCTTTGCTGTCCGAAATAATGCTGTGCAAAACGCTGATTGACAATGGCCACTTTGACTTCATCAACCATATCGCGTTGATTGAAGTCGCGACCGTCGAGCAGGGTAATTCCCATGGTTTGAAAATAGCCGGGAGAAAGGGAATTCATGAACGCCTGCATATCCTCCCCATCCTTTGCCTGATGTCCTTCCACTGTGACACCGCTATCCCATTCGTCGCCGGCGAGAAGGGCAACGGAGGCAAACGATGCGGACTTCACGCCGGCTGCACCACGAATATGATCCAGTAATTGTTGGTTGAACTGGACTGCTCGAAGATTGTCATATCCATTCAAGGCAGGTGACAATTGGAAGGTTACAAGATTGTCCATCTGCTTGAATCCGGTATCGGTAGTTTGCAAGTTCTGGAGGCTGCGCACAAACAGACCGGCACCAAACATGAGCAAAAAGCTGAGCGCTACCTGGGCAGCAACCAGCCCCTTGCGCAACAGCAGCGATCCACCAGTACCGGCCACTGAGCCGATGGTTTCCTTCAATGTTGACCAAGGGTCTGGACGACTTGCGCTGAGTGCTGGCATCAGCCCGAAAATCAGTCCAGTAAGCATGGTCAGCGTAATGGTGAACAGCAGAATTCTCAGATCCGGTGTTGGCCGGATCAATAGCGGATTACCTTCGGCTGGGATAAGTGTCAGCAAACCCCGAGTCATAACAAACGCGAGGAAAATACCGGTAACACCGCCGCCAAATGACAACAGCAGGCTTTCCACAAGCAGTTGCCGCACCAGTTGGCCTCTGGAGGCACCCATCGAAAGACGTACAGCAATTTCCTTTTGACGGGAAAACGCACGAGCGATCAACAAATTGGCAACATTGGCACAGGCAATCAACAAAACCAGGCCGACCATACACATGAGAACAACCAGCGCGCTTGAAAAATTGTTGCGTAGGTTGGAATACCCTGTGGCCGCTTTCTCTACAAAGAGTGTGCCCTTCATAAATTGAGCACGCTGGTAAGGGGACCACTTATTGGCGGCGGGCAAGGTAGCTTCATATTCGCGGATTTGCAGGAAAAGCCGTTGCATTTGAGCCTGGGCGCCTTCAACGGTGTTACCCGGTTTGAGGCGAGCGAACACCTGGACCCATCGGCTACGGCGATCATCCATATTCAACCAACCCCAATCGGGAACGGCAACCGGCTTCATCAAAATGGGGACCCGCAACTGCGGCGATTTGGCTGGATCAATGCCAGCAAATCCAGCGGCCGAGACACCGACAACGGTCATCGGATAATTATTGACGAGGATCTTGCGCCCAATCACCTTCGGATCCCTGGCGAAACGGTCAACCCAGTAGTCGTAGCTGAGTACGGCAACCGGGTGTCCCTGATAAACACGGTCATCTTGGGCGGAGGTGAACAAACGCCCGGCGGCGGGCTTCACGCCGAGCATGGAAAAGTAGTTTCCCGAAACCATCTCCGCCTCGACGCGTTCGGTTTGGTTGTCGATGCTGATCGACGAGGCGAACAGACGGCGGCAAAGAACCTCAGAAAATGGAGCAGCCTTTTGTTGAAAATCCATATACATTGGGTAAGAATGCATGCGATCGCCCATATTATTGCCATTGTGATTCCCCTTTTGATAGAGCATGACGAGTTCGTCTGGATTACTGACGGGGAGTTGGCGAAGGAGGATTTGATCGATTAGCGTGAAAATCGCTGTATTTGCTCCGATACCGAGAGCCAGCGACAAAATAGCGACAATTGCGAACAGGGGGCTGCGGCCGAGCGTGCGCAAAGCGTACTTCAGATCCATCACCAGATTGGTCATAGAACTTAATACGTTCAAGTACCCACTCAGTTAGCAGCCCCGCTAAAGAAAACTTTACATGACCAGAACGTCGAAATGAAAACGCTCGGGTGGGAGTGAAGCCACAGGGTCTGGACTCATCTGACTCCAGGTTGCAAAAGCGGAGCCAGCCACGGAATCATTCAGATAAAACAAGAACTGATCCGTGCAACAGGCCAGTGGTGGCAAGTAGCGAAACGCGAGCCGCAGACCGACACCCTTTTCGATGCCGATTCCATTGGTTTCAACGGCCTTATCTTCGAGGAGTTTCACGAAGGACGATCTTCCGGCGTGAGGCCAGATATCGGGTCGCAGAAACGGGCGCAACGCGGGGTTGGTTTCAAAGGTAGTCTCGCATTGGCGAATCCATTCGAGCACATCCTCCCCCCATTGCCAATGCATTTTCAGGCTGATATAGCGCTCTGAAAGTTGAATGGCAAGATCCATTCGCCGTCGCTCCAAATCAAGTTCCATTGCCGCGTCTGGCGGAAGAAATGAGGAGATAAGCATGTCACGTTCGACAAGCTTTTCCGCCATGTCCAAAACCCGGTCAAGGCGGTGAACATTGGGGTGACTGTGCACCAACAGCGGCGGCAGCTCCATAAGCCTGTCGCCACCGATTTCGACATACCTTCTTGGTCCGACGATTTCCATGGCTTTGCCCTCTCTTTGGATTCCTTATCGACCGTTCCGGCCAGAATCTATAATCCTGCCTGTAAATACGTAGAATTTCTTCAAATAGTTTCAGGCTCATTTCAGCCACCACATACAATGGTTAGAATCGCCATGAAAACGTTTCGCCCGCCAGTTGCCCCAAAGATTCCTCACGAAATGACTACGCACAAAGACACGCGTATAGACCATTATCACTGGATGCGCGAAAAAACGAATCCCCAAGTAATCGCCCATTTGAAGGCGGAAAACCGCTTCAGTGAGCAGGTTATGAAGCCGTATGATGCTCTTGTTGAAAAGCTGAATGCGGAGATGGTGGAGCGTCTTCAACAAGACGATTCGACAGTGCCGGTGGAGCGTGCTGGATTTTTTTACTACACCAAACAATCGAAGGGATTGCAGTATTCGGTGTATTGCCGCAAGGCCGGAAGCCTGAATGCGGATGAACAGGTTTTGCTGGATGTGAACCAACTGGCTGTGGGCAAGAAGTACATGCGGGTTGGTGATTTTGAGGTTTCCCCCGACAACCGGCTGGCGGCCTTCAGTACTGATACCAAGGGCGACGAAGTATTTACGATCCGCGTGAAGGATTTGGAAAGCGGCAAGCTGTTGAAGGACGCGATCAGCGGTGCCTACTATTCGATGGCTTGGAGTAACGACAACCGCACCTTGTTCTACACAACGGTGGATGAAGCACTGCGGCCGTACCGGGTTTGGCGGCACAAGTTGGGAACCAGGAGTGCTGAGGACCGGATTGTTTGGGAAGAAAAAGATGAACGGTTTACGGTAGAAGTTGGCACAACAAAAGATAGTGCTTATGTTTTGATTGATATTGCGAGCATGATTACTTCCGAAGCACGGTTTCTGGATGGCAATGATCCGGAAAGCGAAGTGAGAGTGGTGGAGCCTCGCCGTCAAAATGTGGAATACGATGTGGAGCATCGCGAGGGCCTGTTCTATCTGCGAGTGAACGACAAGGGCCGGAACTTTCGCGTGGTGACTGTGCCAGTGGCAAAGTTGGGTAAGCGCGACTGGAAAGAGCTGGTGGCGCATGATCCGCTGGTTTCGATTCAGGCGCTGGATCTGTTTCGCAATCATATGGTTCTGGAGACTCGTGAAAATGGATTGCCGTTGATTCGAGTGCAGCGGTTTTCCGATGGTGCGGTGCATGGCGTGAAATTCCCGGAGCCCGCTTATGGCGTGCATGTTACGGCCAATCCAAATTTCGAATCCGCGCAACTGCGATTTGCTTATAGTTCGTTGA
>JBBRJC010000363.1:0-4905 GCA_038220135.1 Bryobacterales bacterium
GAATGCCTATCTGGCAATGGCCGCAAGCCTTGCCGCCGGCCTTGCGGGCATTGAAGAAAAGCTTGAGCCCCCGCCCGCAACCATCAACGCCTACGCTGCCCCATATGCTGCACCACTGCCAAGAAGCTTAGGCGAAGCCACTGCCCTCTTCAAACAAAGCGAAATGGCTCGCAAGCATTTTGGCGGCGAATTCGTTGATCATTTTGCGCTTACCCGCGAATGGGAAGTGCGCCAGGCCGAACGCGCCGTAACCAGTTGGGAACTTGAACGCTACTTCGAATCTATCTAAATTTCATATGACCTCTAACTTTTCCTTTCCTACCGCAATCGCATTTGGCCCTGGCGTGATTGAACGCCTCCCTGAAGAATGCGCCAAGCTGAGCATGAACAAGCCACTTCTGGTGACCGATGCCGGGTTTGCAAAAACCGCCGCATTTGCGCGCGTTGCCGCGCTTGTGCCCAACGCTTCGGTGTTCACCGGCATTGAGCCGAACCCTACCGAACAAAACATTATCGACGGCGTGGCCTTCTACAAAGCACAGGGCTGCGATTCGGTCATCGGCATTGGTGGCGGATCACCGCTTGATGGTGCCAAAGCGATTCGCCTCAAAGCAACGCATGACCTGGACCTTGCCGAATATGACGACAACATCGACGGCTGGAAAAAGATCGGGCCCAACGTACCGCCTTTCATCGCCATCGCAACCACTGCCGGAACGGGCAGCGAGGTGGGGCGCTCCACCGTCATCACCATTAAAGCCACCAACCGCAAGACGGTTATTTTCAGCCCGTACCTGATTCCTTCAATTGCCATCAACGATCCTGAACTGACTTTCGAGCTGCCACCCCATATCACAGCCGGCACTGGCATGGACGCACTTACACATAACCTGGAAGCATACATCGCCAAGGGCTTCCATCCAATCTGCGACGCCATTGCACTGGGCGGCGTGAAACTGGCGAACGAACATCTGCCCCGCGTTATGGCCAATCCCAAAGACGTGGATTCGCGCGGCTACATGCTGCTGTCATCCATGATGGGTGCCATCGCATTTCAAAAAGGCCTTGGTGCAACACACTCACTTGCCCATCCCCTGTCCTCGGAATTTGGCATGCACCATGGCACGGCCAACGCAGTACTACTTCCGGTGGTCCTTGAATGGAACCGCGCTTCGGTTCCGGAACGATACAACGAACTTGCCCACGCCATGGGTGGCGACCCTGTAGAACGAGTCAAAGAACTGAACACGATTTGCGGCATTCATCCGCGTCTTCGTGATTACGGCATCCCCGAAGATGCTCTTGAAATGCTGGCCGGCAAGGCAATTGAAGACGGTTGCCATTTGTCGAATCCCCGGCCTTGTACGAAACAGGATCTGCTTGATCTATACAAGCAGGGCTGGTAACCATATCGTCAACCAAAGTGCACTCTCTTGTAACGGGAGTGCGAGAGACTGGAATTTTCAAGGATTCAAATGAAACGACTACTCACATACATTGCAATTCTAATCGCGCTGTCGACTGCTGCTAACGCGCAGTCCACATTTGGCGCACTTCTTGGAACGGTAAAAGACGCAACCGGTGCTGTCGTATCGGGTGCCTCTGTAAAAATCACCAACATCGGTGAGGGCACCAGCCGCAGCGGAAAATCGAACGACAAGGGCGATTACGAATTCCAAAACGTAAAGGCCGGCAACTACTCAATCAGCGTTTCCAGCAGCGGCTTCAAAGCATCCACCATGACAGGTGTGGTGCTAGAAGCCCGCCAAACAATGCGTGTTGACGCGCTGCTGCAGGTGGGCGAAATTTCGCAGCAGGTGGAAGTTTCCTCCACCGCCGGTGTCATCGCTACCGATTCGCCAGTGATTGCCAGCACCCTCAACGTAGACAAACTTTTGAACCTTCCCGCCAACGTTCGCGGCAACTCTACCAGCCCTTACGGACTGATTACAACGCTACCCGGCGTGCAGGCGGACAATGGCGGCGGCTACTCGATTCAAGGCGGCCTGCCTGCACAATCGGAATCATCGGTCGATGGTATTTCTATCACCGCCGTCACCGGCAATTCACCGAACCGTAATCTGTTTCCCTCCATCGAATCGATCGCCGAACTGAAGGTTCAAGGCGTCGGCAACGGTGCGGAATATGGAGCGCCGGGTGACGTTGCAACCATCACCAAAAGCGGCGGCAACGACTATCACGGTAGCGGCTTTTGGTATCACCAGAACAAAGCTTTTGATGCCCGTTCTTTCGGCCAAGCCAAATTACCTTTCAAGAGCAGCAACGTTTTCGGCGGCACCATTTCCGGCCCCGTAATTATCCCCAAGCTTTACAACGGCAAGAATCGCACGTTCGCCTTGTTCACTTGGGAATCGCTTCGCCTGCCGCGTCAGGTAACTATTCAAAATACGGTCCCGACCGCTAAGATGCGCAATGGTGATTTCTCTGACGAAGGCCTTGTGATCAAGGATCCTTACACAGCAGTACCCTACCCCAACAACATCATTCCAGCGAGCCAGATTAACGCCGTAGCCAAGGCGATTATTCCGTTCTTCCCGCTGCCCAACCAAGGCACTGGCATCAAGCAGGTAAATTCGAACTTCATTGAAAATCGCGATGGCAAAACTTCTTCTAACCAACTGGACGCCCGCGTGGATCACCAGTTCAACATCAAACACAGCATTTTCGGCCGCTATTCACAGAAGGAAAATCCTTCCATTTCGCCGAACAATTTACTGCTACCTTCCGACACTTCGTTCAACAACTACAAGCAAGCCGTTGTCAGCTACACCTATACGATTACCCCAACACTATTGAACGAATTCCGTGGCGGTGTTTCTTACGCTCCATCAGGCTCTGAATTTCCCTTTGATGGCCTGAAGTTCACCAACAGCCTGAACCTGAAAGACATTCAGCGCGATATCTTCTTCAACGGTCTGCCCAACTTTTCCATCGACCGTCAGAATGGCTTCAGCAAAGGCCGTCCCGGCCGTGGTGCCAGTTGGAACACGCAGTTGATCGACAACATGACCTGGATCAAAGGCCGTCACACAATTAAGTTCGGCTTCGACACGCGTCAACTACGGGCGGAATCGAACCTGGGCTTCACCGGCGGCGATAACTACGGCGACTACTCATTCACCGGCAACTTCACCGGCGCACCCTGGGGCGACTTTCTGCTTGGTGTTCCAGCTGCAACCAGCATCGCCGTTGTGAAATTCGATAACGACGGACGCGCGCGCCACTGGAAAGCTTACATTCAAGACAGTTTCAAAGTTTCCAGCCGACTGACTATCGACTACGGCGTTCGTTACGAACTGCACCCTGGCTATAAAGACGCAGGGCTGAACATCGGCAACTTTGATCGCACTGTGCCTCGCACTGGCCGTGTTGTTGTCCCCAGCGATCCGATCGCAAAGCAGCTTGTTGCACCTGCCGTTTTGGCGGCAATCAACGCTTGCCCTGGCACGGCCATTAATGGCGTTCCTTGTACACCCATCGTCACTGCCTCGGAAGCCGGCATTCCTGAATCACTGCGCAATCTTTACAAAACGCAGTTTCTGCCACGCCTCGGCTTCGCTTACCGGTTGAACGACAAGACCACGATTCGCGGCAACTATGGCATGTACAACATGGTGCTGCTTGGCTCCGTATTCTTCTCACTCACCGGCACTGTACAAAGCGACGTCCGCAGTTGGACCAACGTCAATTCTAAAGGCCAGCCGATTTTCGCACTTCCAGATACTCGCTTGCCCGGCTCAGGCATCCCTGGCGGCAGCGTCGGCACCTTTGAATTCCGCACCGCAAACCAAATCGACTTCCATCCTCCCTACATGCAGCAATGGGGCGTTTCGGTTGATCGGCAGTTGAGCAATTCGCTGGGCCTGCGCCTTTCCTACATCGCCAACAAATCAACTAACCTGCCGTGGGCACCTGATTTGAATCAGCCGCTTCCTTCGACTCAGTACTTCACCAATCGTCCGCTTACCGACAGACCGTTTCCCAATTGGGGTTTGATCTATTCGCGCGACGCTGGTGCCAATGCAATCTACAACTCGCTTCAAGCGGAGTTGAACCGCCGCTTCAAATCGGGTCTTTCCTTCACGGCAGCCTACACGCTGGCGAAGAATCTGGCTGACAATGCAGGGCCGAACCCAAGCGGCTTCGCTGGGGAAACTGGAGGTGGCCGCGTTACTAATTCGCTCAACCGCAGAGCAGACCGTGGTGACGTTTATGCCACTCGCCGTCAGCGCTTCGTCAATACGCTGGTCTACGAACTGCCTTTCGGCAAAGGCCGCAAATACATGGGCAATGCCGGTCGCGCGTCTGATGCGGTGATCGGTGGCTGGCAAATCAGTTCGATCTTCACACTGCAATCAGGACCGTTTCTGACCCCAACCATGTCTGGCGGCGATCCATCAGGCACTAACGCGCCACGCCGTGGAACGCAGCGTCCGGACCGCTTGGGCAATGGCTCAGTAGCCGATCCGAACCGCAATGGCTGGCTTGACCGCACAGCTTTCGTTTGCCCTGGCCGAGTTGCTGGACCAGATCAATACAACTGTTCCGTCGGTGTTCGCCCTGGTATTGATCCTGCTCCAATCGGCCGCTTCGGTAATTCGGGCGTTGGCATCATCACCGGCCCGGGAACTTTCGGCTGGAACATGGGCGCCAACAAGCGGTTCCAGATTGTGGAACGCGTTTCGATGCGCCTGGAAGCATCATTTACCAATGCACCCAACTGGACGAACCTGGGTGATCCGGAATTGAATATTACCAATAACAATTTCGGCAAAATCACGGGATCACGCGGGGTTGATTTCGGCGGTGGCAGTGTGGGCCAAGTCGGAATGCGCCTGGAGTTTTAGACGCTTCATGGGGGGCCGGTGACCACTGGTCCCCTCT
>JBBRJC010000364.1:0-4889 GCA_038220135.1 Bryobacterales bacterium
TTCTCTACTCCTCAGTTGCCCTCGTGCTTACCGGCATAGTCGATTGGAAAACGCTAGGCAATGCAGCCCCGGTGGCAAACGCCCTCAAGCAAATCGGCTACACGCACCTGAATACAGCGGTAAGCGCCGGTGCCATTGTTGGCATGCTCAGTTCCTTGCTGGTCTTCCAGTACGGCCAGGCTCGAGTTTGGTTCGCCATGTCCCGCGACAAACTGCTGCCCGACGTTTTTTCCAACGTCCATCCGAAATTCAAAACCCCACACGTTTCAACCTGGGTTGCGGGCTTGGTTGTCGGCATCCCCGCCGGCTTATTCGATATCGGAACGCTAGCCGATCTATCCAACATAGGCACGCTGTTCGCGTTCATCCTGGTATCGATTGGGGTAATCATCATGCGCCGCACGCAACCCAATCGTCCCCGTTCGTTCCGCGTCCCCTGGGTTCCTTTGCTGCCGATCATTTCGGTTGTTGCATGCCTCGGGTTGATGATCAGCCTACCCACAGAAACCTGGGTTCGCTTTTTTGTCTGGTTACTCATCGGCCTGGTGATTTATGCCTTATACGGACGCAAACGCACCGCGAATATTGTCGGCAAATTCAATTCCTAGCATTCGAAACAATTCGGTTCACTGAAAGTCATAAACTCGATTTGCCCTTGTATCAAGAGCTTGCCCAAACCGAACAGGTACCACTTTCAACCCGCCTGCTAATCTTGCCCCATGAATCAGGAACAAACTGTACAGCGTGGCGCGGCCTCTCAGGCTGCCGCGTCCAGACTCATCGATACGCTTCGATGTCACTACCATGCAGTTCTCCGAGTCGGTCCGCATGTATCAAACCCATTAATACTGAATTCGAAGTTGAACAAGTCTGTGAGCCCACCGTGGCGCGGACTCTCAGGCTGCCGCGTCCAGACTCATCTGGACAGGCTTCGATGTCACTACCATCCAATCTCTTGAGTATCAAACCCATTTATAAAAACTTTTACCATCTCCTATGAACCTGCCGCATCTTTCCTGATGAGTGCAATTCGGACCTGCTCGAGCCTGTCCACCGACCACCATTAGTTCTTAATACACCTGGAGATTGACATGAAGCTTGTATCGAAACTTACCGCATTTGCGGGCATGATGTTGTTGTGCGCAGGCACTGCGCTGCCCGCCGACAAACCAACCAAAGACATCGTTGACACAGCCGTTGCAGCCGGATCGTTCAACACCCTAGCCGCTGCATTGAAGGCAGCAGACCTCATCGACACACTCAAAGGAGCAGGCCCGTTTACTGTATTTGCCCCAACCGATGACGCATTCAAAAAGCTCCCCGCAGGCACAGTGGAAGATCTTCTGAAGCCAGAAAATAAGTCCAAATTGCAGGCCATTTTGACCTATCACGTGGTATCAGGCAAGGTAACAAAAAAGCAGGTTCTCACCCTCAAATCAGCCAAAACCGTGAATGGTGCTGATGTCAAGATCGCCGTGAGCGCAGCAGGCGTAATGGTCAACAACGCGAAAGTAGTGAAGACCGACATCATGACAACCAACGGCGTCATCCATGTGATCGACACAGTTCTTCTCCCCCATTAATCAAACAAAATTCCCTAACTTGTGGTGCGCATCTCACGGTGCGCACTTTTTTTGATTACAAGGAAAAATATTTCTTATGTTTGGAGATCCTTCCGCGAACAGCAGCATCCAAAAGCTAATGGCATCACCAGCAGCAGACCGAGCACAACAGCTTGCCCATTTGCTGGAAACCAAGCTCACCAAGTCCGGTAAGACACTGGCTCAACTTTCGCTTTTGCAACCAACTCTGGTAGTGTTTCTCCGGCAGCCTGGCTGTACCTTTTGCCGGGAATCGCTGGACGACATTGCAACAACCCGTCGCAAAATTGAAACCAACGGAACGCAGATCGTATTAGTTCACCACGGCGACCAATCTGCGATTGATGAATTGATCATCGCCCACAAGCTGGAAGACTTAGACCAGATTCATGATTTGGATCAAAGTTTGTATCAGGCTTTTGGCCTTCGGCGGGGTTCGCTGCGCCAAGTGGCTGGTCCCAAAGTCTGGTTTCGGGCTGCCTTCGCCGGCCGCCTGCGCCGCTTTGGATTGGGCAAAGTCTCAGGTGATCCTCTGCAAATGCCCGGTGTCTTTCTTATTCATAATTGCGGCCTGGTGAAGACCTACCGTCATCAAAGTGCTGCCGACAGGCCAGACTATGTGCTGTTAAGTGCCGGTTAACAGACTTGACATGTGAGCTGGTTGCGGTGATCCTAGTTAAAGATCTTCTGCTATGGTAGTAGAGCCCGACCGCACGAGCTTAAAAATCTTGAAGCGTTGTGCTAGTTTTGCCGTTCCGCTGGGGGGTGGGACGATGAGATCAAGTCCGTTTCGATTTTAATGTAAGTGCGGTCGAGCTGTACTACTCCCCCATTCGCCAAATCCCTGCAAATTTCTCCCCAACGAAAGTTGGAACTGGTACGTCAGTTCCTTCGTATCATTTTCAACTTGTCTAATGAACTGGAGATCCTGTGTCGAACTTACTGATCATTCTACGCGGACTTGCCCGCACGCCGCTTTTTACCGCGACAGCTATCTTGTCGCTCGCCTTTGGAATCGGCGCAAACACGGCAATTTTCTCTATTCTCGATCAAATCCTCTTACGTACCCTTCCAATTAAGAATCCGAATGAAATTGTGTTCCTCTACCATCCAGGCCCAACGCAGGGCCGGTATTCTTCCGATGAAAATGGCGGCCCTTCCTTCAGCTACCCAATGTTCCGTGAGTTACAAAGGTTGCAAACCCCGTTCACCGGCGTTGCCGGAACTAGAGGCGATAGCGTCAGCCTCTCTTACAAAAACCAGGCTCTTTCCGGCAAAGCGCACATGGTGTCGGGCAACTATTTCGACCTGCTTGGCGTTCAACCGGCAATGGGCCGCCTTCTGACAAAGGAAGATGATTCAAGTGATGGCAGCCACCCGGTCGCCGTTCTCAGCCACTCCTATTGGACGAATCAGTTTGGTGCCGATACTTCCATGCTCAATCAGCCGTTAATCGTTAATGGTTTTCCTCTGACAATTATTGGGGTGGCTCAGAAAAACTTCACCAGTGAGAAACTTGGAACTACTCCCGATATTTTCCTTCCAGTAGGTCTGAAACGCGAACTAACCCCGGATTTTAAGGGCTTCGATGACCGCAAGGATTATTGGATCACCTTAATTGCAAGGATCAAACCCGGAATAACTCCAGCTCAGGCGGACGCCGCAATAAATACGGTTTATCGGGGGCAACTCGAGATCGACGAAAAGCTGCTCAGCACTCCATCAGACACCTTTCTACAGCGCTTCCGTGCAAAAAAGATCAATCTGAAACCAGGCGAACACGGCCGCGGTGGATTTCGCGAGGAAAGTGAAAAGCCCCTGTTTCTTCTGCTGGGAATGACACTGCTCGTTTTGCTGATCGCCTGCGCCAACGTGGCAAATCTGCTATTGGCAAGGTCGGCTGCCAGGGTAAAGGAAGTGGCAGTCCGGCTGGCGTTGGGTGCTTCGCGCGGGCAGATCGTTCGGCAGTTGCTGCTGGAATCATTGATCATCGCCTTGGGCGGCGCAGTGCTCGGCTTGTTCGTCGCACACTGGACCCAGCAAGGGATTTTGAGTGCGTTGCCCGCTGACTCGGGTGGGGCAAACATATTCGCGGCAACCATAGATGTTCGAATCATGTTCTACTGCCTTGGCCTATCGCTGGGCACCGTTTTCGTTTTTGGTTTGTTTCCGGCACTCAATTCCACACGGCCCGATTTGGCACCGGCGCTGAAAGATCAGGCCGGACAAACTACGTCCAGCGGTGGAACCAATTTCCTCAGAAAGGCTCTGGTGACTGCTCAGATAGCCGTTTCTCTGTTACTTCTGATTTCGGCAGGACTGTTTGCCAAGACTTTAGTCAACCTCAATCACATCGACCTGGGCATAAAAGTTGATCACTTGATGACCTTTTCAGTGAACCCTAGGTTAAACAAATATTCCAATGAACGTTCCCTGAATTTATATAATCAACTCACCGAAAAGCTGTCTACAATACCGGGTGTCACCATGGTAACCGCCGCCCGCGTGCCCGCGATTTCAGGTAGCAACAGCAGCCAAAATATTTCGGTTGAAGGCTACTCATCGCAAGGCGACGATGACGAGGATTCCAGCTTCAATGAAACTGGTGCCGGCTATTTCAGAACACTCGGCATACCGCTGGTCAACGGGCGCGAGTTTTCTGCGCAGGATACTGCTTCCAGTGCCAAAGTTGCGGTTGTCAATGAAACTTTTGCCAAGCACTTTTTTGGCCGGCAGAATCCCATTGGACGGCGCTTCGACCAAGGCAAGAGCAAAAACCCGAAATACGAGTTTGAGATTATCGGGCTGGTAAAGGACAGTAAATATAGCAGCATGAAAGATGCGCCCCCGCGGGTTTTCTATATTCCCTACGCGCAGAGCCGCCGTCAAAATACGCTTTCGTTTTATGTTCGCACCGGCCTTGATCCAAAGCTGATTTCCAACTCGATTCGTCAAACCCTGGCCAGCCTTGATCCAAATCTGCCAATTCAGGAAATGAAAACGATGGAAGCACAGATTGATGAAAACCTCTTTGCAGAGCGTATACTATCGTCATTAACGGCTGGATTTGCAGGGCTGGCAACGCTGCTTGCGGCGATCGGGCTTTACGGTGTGCTGTCATTTAACGTGGCCCGGCGAACTCGTGAAATTGGCATTCGTATGGCACTTGGTGCTACGACTGGAAATGTCCGAGGGTTGGTCATGCGCGAAGCGGGTCTGATGCTTGCCATTGGAATGATATGCGGTATTGCAGCGGCCATATTTTTGGGTAAATTGATGGAATCGTTC
>JBBRJC010000365.1:0-4887 GCA_038220135.1 Bryobacterales bacterium
CGGCAATCGAGTACGGCAGCTCCGGGTAGCGTTCCCGAAGCACTGCCAGGCAGGCCTCGGCATCAGCTTGTTCCCCAACGCTATTGGCGTATTCGCCCTCACTTAAATTAACGCCACGATAGTTGAAGCGCAGCACCACCGCCCCTGATTTGCGCAGGCCACGCGCGATGCGATAAACCACCTTATTGTGCATGGTGCCGCCGTGTTGCGGATGGGGATGGCAGACCAGAATAGCACGTTTGGGTGCGCCTTCTTCCGGTTCTTCAAGCAGTGCTTCCAGGCGACCGGCAGGGCCAGGGATCATCAACGATTCGATGCGCCTGCCCATGCCTAGTTGGTCCGGAAGTTGGTGAATTGCAGTTCCACGCCGAAGTCCTGACCGCGCAACAGAGCCATAATTTCCTGCAGAGAATCGCGGTCTTTGGCGGTGACTCGAACGAGGTCGGCATTAATGGACGCCTGCACCTTTTTCTTGGAATCCTTGATTACGCCAACAATCTTCTTGGCCTTTTCAATAGGGATGCCGGACACCATTTTGACTTCCTGGCGGACGCTATTGTGTGAGGCAGGAATGATGGGGCCGTATTCGAAATTCTTCAACGGAACGCCGCGCTTGCTGAATTTCGACTGCATGATTTCGATCACTGCCCGCAGCTTGAACTCGTCCGAGCTGGCGAGGGTCAATTTCATGTCCTTCTCGTTCAACTCAATGTTTGACTTGGAATCTTTCAAGTCGTAGCGGGTGATTATCTCCTTCATGGCGGTGGAGATGGCGTTGATTACTTCCGGGATTTCAATTTTGGAGACAACGTCGAAGCTGTTTTCAGGCATCAGTATTCCTTTAGTGCTAGTAGAACTTTGCGGGTGATTTCGTCTACCAATTGTGGCATGGCGGCGTCGAGTGCAACTGTGACGGCGGCGCGGACGCGCTCTTCGTCAAATTTTGTAATGGTTGTGACCGTATCTGGTGCCGATTCGGCTTCAGCTGTAACCCGGACCGCAGAAAGCATCGGATCAGACGGTGGAGCAGGTGCGGCTTGCAGGATTTGGAACGGGTTATCGGGTGCCGGTTTGGGCACTAATTCCAATTTGGGTTCGTTTTGCAGAACCGGCTTGAAAGGTGCAGAGGTCAGCTCAGACCGGCGTTTGTTGCTGATTTCAATCAGCGGGCGAATGAAGGTGAGCAGAGCAACGGCGTCGAACGGCTTCTGGATCACGCCATCGGCCCCAACCTTGGCGACCTCTTCCTGGCTGATGGTTTCGGTAAGACCATACGTTAATACTACAGCTGTAAATTTAAGCCGAGGACTGCGGCGAATTTCTCTACAAATGTCGTAACCGGATTTATTTGGCAGAAAAGCATCGACCAGAATCAGGTCTGGATCGACATCCAAAAGGCGAATGAGAGCGGTGGCTCCGTCGGTGACGCTTGCGACCTCGAACCCCTCATCGCGGAGGATCTTTTCCCCCATGCGCTGAGCGTGGGGGCTATCGTCAGCCAATAGGACACGGCTCATTGCTTAGGTGTGGTTTCCTTTGCTACAGGTTCAGGCTTGGTGGCATCGGGCTTCACTTTGACCCCGGCCGGGAGCTTCACTTTTTTCGGCGTCTTTTCCTTCTTCGCTTTCTTGGTATTTTTGCCGTCGTAATTGGTGGGCAAATTGGTTGCACCAGGAGCCACCGGAGTGGTTGCTGTTGCGCCTTCGGCTGGCTTTGCCGCATCGGTCGTTGCTGCGGTTCCGGCTGCCGGTGTATTGGCTCGGGCATCGGGCTGCGTATCGAGAGCCGTCTTGTTGCCCCCGAGCACTTCGCCGCCAACTTCACTGGTGCCAGTAACTGCCGCCGGGACCGGAACGCTAACCGGAATGGTGGGCTTCATCGGGGTCATCGTTGGTGCGCCTGATTTTGCTGAAAATGCAGTTTCCGGGCTCTTGGCGAAGGGACGGAAGAAATTGTGCATCATGCCGGTTTTGGTAGCATTTTCACGCTCGTACTTCATGCGGGCGAGGGCCACTGGATCGGGATCGGGAATTGTTGCTTCAGCGGCGGTGAGCTTCTTTTTCGCCAACTCAGAATAAGGGCTGAGCGGGTAATCCTTCACGATGCGCGAATACGTTTCCGTGGATTTTTGTTTGAAGCGAGGGCCCATTTTGGAGTACGAATCGCCCAACAACCACAATGCCTGATCGACCCTGGAGAAGAGCGGGAACTGATCGGCAAGCGCCTGCATACGGTTGCTGGCGGCGGGGTGGGAACCCTTGTCGTGATAGAACTCGCTGACGCGCATTTCCTTTTCGCCGAGTACTTCCTGAATGTTGCGAAGAAGCTGCTGGGCACTGGGGGCGAATTTGGAATTGGGGAAGAGCGTCAACAAATTGCGGCATTCTTCTTCGGCTTTAAAGGCATGTTTGTCGTCGCGGTCGGCCTTTTCCATCTGCTTGTAGTGGATTTTGCAAACCTTCTCCTGCGCCTCTGCCGATTCTTCCATGGTGGGGTAGAACAGGATAAAGTCCTTATACTCGGCTTCGGCCTGCGCGAGACCGTGTGAGCCGCCTTCGCGGAACCAGCTATCGGCAATGGCGAGCTTCGACTTGGCGAGAAATTCACTGGTGTCGTACGTGTTCATTAGCGTTTGCAGCGTGATACGAGCCACTTCGTAGCGGCCGCGTTCGATATCGGCCACGGCGCGGTCAAACAGAACTTTATCGGGCTGTTTGGTGTCTTTGCCGATGGGGTTCTCGTATTTATGGCGCCGGCAGCCGCTGGAAACCAGCGCCGCGGCGGCGAGAGTAATAATTGCAAGCGAACGTGAGAAGCGGAACATCATTGTTATTTACAAAGCCTCAACATCAAAAGAATTTATCAGGCGTGGACGGCCAGTGCATCACTGGCGGCGGCCCGCAGTAAACGGACAGCCTCGGCCGGATCTGGTGCGCCAAATACGCTGGATCCGGCAACAACCCAATCGACCCCTGCGCGGGCAATGCCGGCAATTGTCGATAGATTCGCGCCACCGTCAATTTCTATAGCAAACGAAAGACCACGCTCGCGGCGGCGTTCCACTAACTGGCGAACTTTGTCGAGCGAGCGAGGGATGAATTTTTGGCCACCAAAGCCAGGATTGACGCTCATTATAAGGACGTAGTCGACCACATCCAGAATGTCATCGAGCGTGGAAACGGGCGTGGCGGGATTGAGCACAACACCGGCCTCGGCCCCTTCGGTTTGAATCATGCGAAGAGTGCGGTCCAGGTGCGTGCAGGCTTCCTGATGAACGGAGATAGAACTGGCGCCGGCCTCAATGAATGCAGGGATATGGCGGTCCGGGTCGGTGATCATCAGGTGAACGTCGAGCGCGAGTTTTGTGAACTTCCGGATGGATGCGACCACGGGCGGCCCGAGGGTGATATTGGGGACAAAGTGGCCGTCCATAACGTCAACATGGAGCATGCGAATGCCCGCAGTTTCGACGCGATGAATGTCCTCACCAAGCCGAGCGAAGTCGGCCGAGAGGATCGACGGAAGGATTTCAAGCATTTTGCGCTATCTACGATGTTATCACGGCAGCGTAGAACCCATCCCCTACATCACGGCCTGGAATCCTGTAAAAACTTTGGGTGACGCGGCCTGCAGCTACAGTATTTACAACCCTCTCATTTTCTTCAGGTTCGATGGAGCAGGTGGAATAGACGAGGAGGCCTCCAGGCTTGAGGACGGCGAGGGCGTTTTTGAGAATCAGGCTTTGGCGGTTGGCGAGGTCAGTAAGATCAGCCGGAGTGAGGCGCCACTTGATTTCCGGATTGCGGCCGAGCGTTCCGGTGCCCGAGCAGGGCGCGTCAACCAGAATGCGGTCGAACTGAGTGTGAAATGGGAGCACATGTGTTGCGTCCAGCACCACACGGGGGCAGCCGGTGAACTGGCGCAGGCGGTGGAGGTGGAGGTCGCAGGCGATGGTCTCGGCACCGGCCTCGATGGCTTGGAGGGTTTTGTTGCCGGGGGCGGCGCAGAGGTCGAGGAATTTGAGGCCGGGATGGAGGTCGAGCAGGGGGACGATCGACTGGGCGCCGGGGTCCATCTGGCGGTCGTTCAAAAAGTGGGCTTCGGGCGGAAGCAGGAACGCTTTGGCGGCGGCGATGGCGGCGGCGGAGCCGTGATGGGCAGTCCAGGCGGCGAGGAGCCAGGCGGGGGCGGAGAGTTCGGTGGCTTGGTCCGGGAAAGTTACTGGGTCGCGCGTCACTTTGCGCAGCACGGCGTTGACGAAGCCGGTGGCGGAGCGTTTGCGGGCGCGTTTGACGAGTTCGACGGTGGTGGCGACGGCGGCGTGGGCGGGGATGCGGTCGAGGTAACGGAGTTGGAAGATGCCGAGGCGAAGGGCGATGCGGACTTCCGGATCGAGCTTGATGGTGCGACCGGCGAAGTGGTTGATGAGGAAGTCGAGTTGGAGTTGGTAGCGGAGGCAGCCGAAGACTAGTTGGTGGGCTAGGCCGGCTTCCTGGGTGGATAGGGTGGTGGCGTGGTGGCGCAGGAGTTCGTCGGCCCAGGCTCCGCTGGCGGTGCGCAGGAGGGTGTCGAAGGCGGTTGTGCGGGAGGTGATCAAGATACTTTTAGTATGAGGGGCAACTGGGACACCCTCTCATCATCCTCTTTCAATGAAATTATATCTACCTTGATCAAGCAACCTACCATCTCATATTGATATTCTAATCAGTGTTAACTATAGGCAATTCATTTAAAACTTGAACCAGCACCCGTTGGCGATGCCTATCAAGGAGTAGGATATACGAAATGTCGAGCTACGCGTTTTGGAACAATAAAGGTGGTGTCGGAAAGAGCTTTTTGTGCTTCATTTCTGCATGTGAGTACGCACATCGGCATCCTGAGGCGGAC
>JBBRJC010000366.1:0-4887 GCA_038220135.1 Bryobacterales bacterium
ACCGCAGTGCCTTCAGCGCTTCCTACGACACGCTGCTTACCAACCCCTCGTTCTATGAAGGCTCTGGCGATAGCGTCATTTTCGATGCCGCCGGCAAAGACATCTTCCCCAATCTTGCTACACGTTCTCAGGTGAACACTCGTGACGCCCTCACAGCCTTGATCGGCCGCCTCAGTCAGTACAGTGCGAACCTCGTTTATGATCGCTCCGGCAAAGTGCAAGCCCCTGGCACCGGCGTCGTGCGTAATTTCAAAACACAAGAGTATGAAGGCTACTTGCAAGATTCCTGGCGCCTCCGTCCTAACTTGACCGTCACCGCGGGCATGCGCTGGTCCACCTCTACGCCAGTCTACGAAGCGAGCGGCTATCAGGTTGCCCCAACGACCGGCCTCAGCAGCTTCTTCGATCAACGCGTTGCCGGTTCCGCCGCTGGCGTCCCCTACAACGGACTGATCACTCTCGACTATGCCGGCAAAGCCAACAATAAGCCGGGCTTCTATTCTCAGGATTGGAACAATTTTGCACCATCCATCTCCGTTGCCTGGCAGTTCTCGAAGAAAATGGTTCTGCGTGGTGGTTACCGTACAATCTACGACCGCATCGGTAGCGCACTGGCGACTAATTTCGATGCCGTCAACGCCATCGGTTTCACATCCACTTCCAATATCAATGCCAACACATTTAACGTCAGCGATAAACTTGGGCCGCTCTACACTGGTCTGAGCCAGGATGTCCGCAACCTGCCCAAGATCATCATCACCCCAACCCTTGCGTTCCCCGCTGGCCAACCAGCCGATGGCAACCGCCGCATTCAAACGTCGCTCGACGACAAAATCGCTACCCCCTACAACCACGCCTTCAACGTCAGTTTAGGCCGTGACCTTGGCCGTGGATTTTCATTTGAAGCTTCCTACGTCGGCCGTGTCGCCCGCTCGTTGCTGGTCAGCCGCGATGTGATGACGCCGAACAATATCAAGGATCCTAAGTCTGGTGCCGATTGGTACGGTTCCATCCGCACCTTGATTGACCTCCGCGATAAGGTCACACCAATCACATCCATTCAGCCGATTGCTTTCTTTGAGAACATGCTGCCCAAACTGGCCGGCCCGGCAACTTTCCTTGGCCAAACCGTCAACCTGACGGCGACCCAGGCAGCTTACCGCCGTGTCGCCCGTACCGTTGTTGGTGGCAATAACACCACCGACTACACCACCGTTCAGGACATCTGGGATCTGCGTGGGCCAACCAACAACCCGTTGTTCTACCAACCACAATACGGCGCCCTGACAACGTTCTCAACTCTCGGAACTTCCGACTATAACTCGGCGCAGTTCTCACTCCGCAAGCGCCTGGAAAAGGGTGTATCCTTCGACTTCAATTACACCTATGGCCACTCCATCGACATCGCTTCTGGTGCACAAAACACCTCTGCTTCGGGTCAGGGCAACTTCGGTTCCCCGTTCCTGCGCAATCCGTTCGACCTGAACATGAATCGTGGCAACTCCAATTTCGATATCCGCCACAACGTCAACATGAACGCCCTCTACCAACTTCCTTCCGGTAAAGGCAAGATGTTCTTCAACCACCTCAATAAAGCGGGTGAAGCAATCCTCGGCGGTTGGACCTCAACCGGTATCTTCCGCTGGGCTTCGGGCCTGCCCTCAGGCCAGCCGTTCGATTCCAGCCAATGGGCCACCAACTTCAATTCGCAGTCCAACGCTGTTGCTCTCCGCGATTTGAACTCCAGCCCAACCCGCACTGGCGACCCGAACCTGTTCAGCGACCCGACATACGCTTATCAGAGCTACCGTAACGCCTACCCAGGCGAAAACGGTGATCGCAACAAACTGCGCCTGCCAAGCTTGTTCAACATAGATATTGGCCTCTACAAGAGCTTCACGATCACCGAACAGATCAAGCTCACCTTCCGCACCGAAGCGTTCAACGTAACCAACACGCAGCACTTTACTGGTATCTCCACCTTGGGTGTGGTTCGTGATCCGTTCACCTCACAAACCCCCGGCGGCGCCGCGCCGGGACCACCCAATACCTTCGGAAAGTTCACTGGAATTCAGGGCAGCCCCCGCGTTCTCCAGTTCGCTCTCCGCGTTGATTTCTAACTTGTAGTTCTAACCAGAAAAATGGGCCGCTTCCCCTAACCGGGAGCGGCCCATTTTCTTTTCCAGGTGTAAAGAAGTTCACGTCTCCAACCGTGCCGCCCAATTCTGCAAAATCGCCATCGCATGCGCACAAGCGGGAGGATGCTGAAAGCTTCTTCCCAACGAAGATGCGCAGCACAATGATACAGGTATCAGCGGGATTCAAATGCGACGCGGCGTTGGTTCCAAATTTAAACTAACAAGCAGTTCATCGTATTTTCATCTTTACTTTGCATAATTGAGACAACTCGATATGCGACCATTCCTAGTACTGCTTTCAATTCTGTTTTGCGGGGCGGCAGAAGTACGGCTCAGCGACCGCATATTGCCGCTGATCCAAGATGGAGGCGGCTGGAAGACTGAAATAACGATCGTCAATCTGGAATCAACTGCAGCGCCATTTGAATTGCTCATGCGCAAGGCCGGTTCAGGAAACTGGAGCATTTCAGTAGCTGCTACCAGCGTCATTACTGTGGAAGACGCCTACATCCGGGGTAAGCTCGCTCCGTTTGGATCAGTCACTCTCGAAACAACTGGAACAAGCAATACTCTGGAGACTGGCCACGCGTTTCTTTATAGCTTGGATAACATCCGGCTTGGCGCGAAAGCTGTGATTCGTAATCAGGAGAAGAAGGTTTCACTAACTTTGCCCCTGAGCCCGGAGCGGGAAGACAGGCTGCTGATTCCGTTCGATAATACTGGCAATGCTCGCGCTTCGCTGCTTTGGCTTTCGGAAACACCTTACACGATGATTGACTATGTTGTCCTCTCACAAGAAGGCAAAGAACTATTGAAGGGTAACTTCCAATTCGACCAGAACACGCAGGATCTCTTCGTATTGGCCGAACGTTTCCCGCAATTGAAAGGCATTCGAGGATTAATCCAGATGCAGGTGAGCTTCCCCAATGTGGGGATTTACGATGAGCTTTTTCTTACAGCGCTGGTTGTGCAGGAAGATCAAGAGGGCAAGCCGACGGTGATCAATTCAATGACTACCAATAGTTGGAAGGCGCAGCGTTACTAGCATTCAGCAAATTGTACAATGATCAAGGCGCTAAGCCATTTGAGGAGAGACTCCGCTTTGATCACACGTAGAGAAATGATGGCCGCCATGGCAAGTGCGACTGCCGCTGCGCAGCCACCATCGAGCAAACGCCGCAACGTAATTTTCATTCTGATTGACGATCACCGTTACGATGCGATGGGCTTTACTAAAGTGCAGCCGTGGCTGAAGACTCCGCAACTGGATCGATTGGCGAAAGAGGGCGCGCACTTTAAGAATGCGTTCGTCACAACAGCGCTGTGCAGCCCAAGCCGCGCCTCTGTATTGACGGGACTTTATGCACATGCGCATCGCATTGTGGACAACAATACGCCTATTCCGAAAGGCACCGTTTACTTCCCATCTTACTTGCAGACGGCGGGCTACAAGACTGGCTTTTTCGGCAAGTGGCATATGGGCGCAGAAACCGACATGCCGCAGCCGGGCTTCGATCAATGGGTAAGTTTCCGCGGTCAAGGCACCTATTCGCCCAACCCAAACGGACTCAATATTAACGGCAGGAAAGTTCCACAAAAGGGCTACATTACCGACGAGTTGACCGACTATGCACTGGACTGGATCAAGACGTTGCCGAAGGAGCAACCCTATTTCCTGTACCTGTCGCACAAGGCTGTGCATGCTGAATTTGAGCCAGCAGCGCGCCACAAAGGGATGTACAAAGATGCCAAATTCATTTATCCGCCAACGATGGCGGCAGATGGTGAGATGGCGCAGAATCGGCCGATGTGGGTGAAGAATCAACGCAATTCCTGGCACGGTGTTGACTACCCTTATCATTCAACTTTGAACATCGACGAGTATTTCCGAAGGTACGCCGAAACGCTGATGGGCGTGGATGAAAGCGTAGGCCGTGTGCTGGATGCATTGCGCGATCGCGGTCAATTGGATTCGACGCTGGTGATCTATATGGGCGACAACGGGTTCGCATTTGGCGAGCACGGTTTGATTGACAAGCGAACGGCGTACGAAGAATCGATGCGGGTGCCATTGCTTGCGCGATGCCCGGAAATGTTTGCAGGCGGCATGGCGGTGAACGAGGTGGTGGCAGGGCTGGACATTATGCCAACGGTGCTGGAAGCGGCCGGGGTAACTTCACCTGTGAAAATTCATGGCAGCAGTTGGTTGCCGCTAGTGCAAGGAAAGCCCACTGAATGGCGGAAGGAATTGCTGTACGAATACTATTGGGAACGCAATTTTCCGCAGACTCCAACCATGCACGCCCTGCGCCAGGATCGCTATAAATTCATCCGGTATCAGGGGATTTGGGATCTGGATGAGTTGTACGATATGCAGGAAGATCCGCTTGAAAGCCGCAATCTGATCCACAGTGAAAAGCACCAGCAGATCATCAAACAAATGCGCGATAAGTTATTCGATATTCTTGAGGAGACAAACGGCCTGAATATTCCGTTGCAGCGGGACCGTGGAGGACAAAACGGCTTGCGTGCACCCAATAAAGGGAATTCAGCTCCGTTTCCGAAGGAATTTGAAAAACCTCCAGCGCGGCAACGGCAGTAGATTTACCTATACATGTAACTTACAATTTATGCGATTGTATTAATACTTGCTTTACATCGCATGGATAGACTTGCGATATGGTTAGGCATTGGACCGAAGTACGAATAGCCATTGTGGCGCTGGTATGGCTGATCGCCGGGTCACCTT
>JBBRJC010000367.1:0-4886 GCA_038220135.1 Bryobacterales bacterium
AGGGTCATAGCGGTCTACGGGAATCTGGTTGAGGGGGAACGGAGAGCGGCGGCCTGTTGCGTCGGCTGTCAACGGGTCGTACAACTGCACGACGCGGTTGTTGGCGGTGAGGATGCTTGAGAAGTCACCCGTACGCCAAGCCACAGGGAAAATGGAAGCGGTCACCACCGAAGTAGGAATCGCTTGGCGCAACCCTTGATAATCGGCAAAGAAAAAGAGCTTGTCGCGCCGGATGCGGCCGCCTGTGGTTGCGCCAAACTGGTTCCACCGGATAGGCTGACGGGCAAGGCCTTGATAGTTGCGAGACCAGCTATCGGCGTTGAGAATGTCATTGCGGAAGTGTTCGAACGCGCTGCCGTGAAACTTGTTAGTGCCAGACTTGACGACGATGTTGATCACGCCTCCCTGAAAGTTTCCGAACTCAGCCGAGGCATTGTTGGTGATCACTTTCATCTCTTGAATGGCATCGCTGCTGGGCATGTAGGGGGCTAAATTGTCGGAGAGCTGATTGCCGTCAATGCCGTCGAGCAGGAAGTTATTCGACTGTTCTCGATTGCCATTCACATAGGGGCGGCCACCAACGGAATCGGCCCGAGTGCCTGTGGTGAAACTGGCGGGATCAGTAGCCGTAACTCCGGGGATGAGCAGGGTGAGCGCAAGCGGATTGCGGCTGATCAAAGGGGTATCGTCAATCATGCGAGCCGTTACCACTGCGCCCACCTGGGTCACCTCTGTTTGAAGCAATGCTACGTCGCCCTTCACTTCCACGCTTTCTGTGATGGTGCCAAGTTGCAAAACCACGTCGACACGGCCGCGTTGGTTGATTTCCAAAACCACGTCAGGATGAAGCGAAACCTTGAAGCCGGCAGCTTCAACCTTCAAACTATACGAGCCGTTGGGAATGCGTGGAAAGGCGTAAACGCCGTCTTCATTGGTGGTGGTTGGCCATGCTGTGCCGCGGTCTTTATCCCGTGCAGATACGCTGGCGCCGACGACGGCTGCATCGGTGGAATCGCTCACTCTTCCGGTAAGACCTGCGCTAACTTCCTGCGCTGAGGCAGTTACTGAAAATACGCCAAGTAAAGTGAATATAACTAGAGTTCGAATCAAGGCTGGTCCTCCCCTGAACTTGGGCTCTATTATACGGCAGGTTGGGGATTACTGTACGGGGCCTTGGTACATAAACGACTCCCCCAGATAAACACGCTTCACTTCAGCATCGCGACCGAGTGCTTCGGGTGAACCGGTGCGGAAGATTTTTCCATTGTTGATGATGTAGGCGCGGTCGGTAACGGCAAGGGTTTCGCGCACATTGTGGTCGGTGATGAGGATGCCGATGCCGGTGCGCTTCAAGTCGAAAATGATGCGTTGCAATTCCAGCACCTGGATGGGATCAATGCCGGAAAACGGTTCGTCGAGCAGGAGAAAATCTGGTTCGATCACTAGGGAGCGGGCGATTTCTACGCGGCGCCGCTCGCCACCGGATAACATGTAGCCTTTGTTCTGACGCACGGTATCGAGACCCAATTGATCCACCAACTGGTTCATTCTTGTTTTGCGCTCGAGATCTTTCAGCGGGAGAGTTTCCAGAATCGCCATCAGGTTTTCCTCCACTGTCAGTTTGCGGAAAACGCTGGGTTCCTGGGGCAAATAGGAGATGCCGCGGCGCGCGCGCTGGAACATCGGCAGTGTGGTAATGTCGTTGTTTTCGAGCAAAACCTGGCCCGAGTCTGGTGTTACAAGGCCGACGATCATATAAAAGGAAGTAGTTTTACCGGCACCATTGGGACCGAGCAGACCCACAACTTCACCTTCATGAACTTTTACAGAAACGTTGTCGACGACTTTTCTACCGCGATAAGTCTTCGAAATTTCGCGGGTTTCGAGGGTTTTCATCCAGCTTGGCTACTCCTTCGAAGCTAGCATTACTAGGGGAATGCGGTCAATTGAGAATCGGCTGTTGACTGAAAGTTAATGAACTGGATGCTGTGGAGAAAGTTGGCTGCTTAAAGTTTCGCGGTTCAAATCGCCAGTCCATCTGGCTACTACTATTGTGGCGACTCCGTTACCAATTACGTTGGTTAGCGCCCTTGCTTCGGACATGAAACGGTCAATTCCCAGAATCAAAGCGAGTCCGCCAACCGGAACATTCCCTACTGCAGAAAGTGTGGCCGCTAGTACGACGAAGCCGCTGCCTGTTACGCCGGCGGCTCCTTTTGATGTCAACAGCAACACTCCAAGCAGCGTAAGTTGTTGACCTAACGTCATATGCGTGTTGGTTGCCTGGGCCACGAAGACAGCCGCCATGGTCAAATAAATCGAAGTTCCGTCGAGGTTGAACGAATAACCAGTGGGAATCACCAGACCGACAGTTTGCTTTCCGGCCCCCAGGCTCTCCATTTTAGCCATCATCCTGGGCAGGGCGGCTTCGGAGGAAGAAGTACCCAGAACGATCAACAACTCTTCACGAATGTAGCGGACAAAGCGGAAGATATTGAAGCCGTGGGCAGCGGCAATGCCCCCAAGTACTACAAAAATAAAAACAAGACAGGTGAGGTAAAAGGTTCCCATCAACTTTGCCAGAGAAAGCAGGCTGCCCACGCCATAGGCACCCACGGTAAACGCCATTGCACCAAACGCACCTATGGGAGCAGCGTACATGATGATCTTAATGATGGCGAACAGGACATCGGACACTTTCTCAATCAGTATAAAGACGGGATTGCTGCGGCCACCCAATTTTTGCAGGGCGATACCAAACAAAACGGCCAGCAACAGTACCTGCAGAATTTCGCCTTTGGCAAATGCGTCGACAAAAGCAGTTGGAATGATGTGCAACAGAAAATCTTTGGGGCCTTCCATCTTATTGGGACCTGCGTAGGCGGAAACAGCACTGACATCCAGCGTCTTTACGTCGATATTCATGCCGACCCCGGGCCCCAGAACGTTCACAACCACCAAGCCCACCACTAATGCGACCGTGCTGACCACTTCAAAATAAAGCAGCGCCAAGCCGCCGGTCCTGCCAACTTTCTTCAAATCCTCACTGCCCGAAATTCCAACTACAACAGTAGTGAAAATGATGGGTGCGATCATCATTTTGATGAGCTTAATGAAAGCATCTCCCAACGGCTTCATACTAGCGCCGGTAGATGGAGCAACAATCCCAAGCAGGATGCCGACGCTGATCGCCAGCAGCACCTGGACGTAGAGGGAGCGGAAGAGAGAAGGCTTGGACACAGACATGACGGGTTAGCCTTATACTCTAGCAACTTCCTTTGGGTTTGTTTTGGTACTGGCCAACAGGCAAGGTTTTTCAGGCCTGCTGAACCGCCTTCGATTACCCATTGCAAAGCGAGAGGGCGTGTCACTACACTTTTTTTGAATTCGTAAACAGCATTAAATGAACAACTTCCGGTTTCATGGTGTTTAACCGGGCTACCCAGGCGGACAATCCTACCAATGGCCATCTGAATGATTTGCCGAATTCATCGAGCTCTGCACCCATCGCAAGCTTTACAATCACAGTGTGCGCTTCTGTTTGGTGACAACTTTTTTTCCGCCTCAGCACTTTGGGGGTGACGCTATTGTTGTTGCCGGACTGGCAAACCTTCTCGTGTCTCAAGGCCATCACGTGGAAGTTATCCATTGCACCGACAGCTTTCGCCTGCTGCAAGGCAACATCCCGGAATCACAATTCCCCATTGATCCCCGCGTTATCGTTCATCCGATCGCCTCGCCGCTTGGCGCGCTTTCCCCTTTGCTTACGCATCTCACCGGCCGCCCCTTTGGAAAAAAAAGCCAGTTGGAGCAAATTCTTGCCCAAGGCTTCGACGTTACCCATTGGCATAATCTCTCGCTGATTGGTGGCCCGGCAGCACTCGCCATGGGGCGCGGCGTTCGTCTGATGACGCTGCATGAATATTGGCTAACCTGTCCCACCAGCATTCTGTTCCGGGATAACGAGGCCGTTTGCACTGATCGTCATTGCATTCGTTGTACTCTCAACCATCACCGGCCGCCGCAACTTTGGCGCTACGGATCACTGGTTCAGGATCAAATCAAGAATGTCGACCTCTTCCTTGCACCCAGCCAATTTGTGGCGGACAAGTATCAGGAACATCTGGGTATCCGCGCCGAAGTGCTTCCGAATTTTCTTGCTTCCACGACTTCCCTCGAAAAGAAGGACGATGGCTACTACCTCGTCGTAGGCCGACTAGAGAAGTACAAGGGTATCCAGGACATACTCCCCTTTTTCAAGAACAGTACTCGTAGACTCAAAATTGCAGGAGACGGATCGTTCGCACCTGAGCTGAAAACGCTAGCCTCGAATGACCCGAATATTGAATTTCTCGGGCGGCTCCCTCATCATCAGCTCGCTCAACTTTATGCTGGCGCACGTGCCACGCTTGTTCCCTCTATCTGTTGGGAAACATTTGGTTTAACCGTGCTTGAGTCGCTCAATCAGGGCACTCCTGTAATCACCAGCAACTACGGCGCACTTCCGGAAATCATCCTCGCCACGGGTGGCGGTTGGGTCTACAACAATTTCAAGGAGCTATCGCAAATTCTTCAACTGCTCGATTCCAATCCGTCCACCGCCCTTACAAAAGGACTGGCAGGAAGCCAACGGCTCAGTACTTTTTCACCTGAGAATCATCTTGAAAGTTACCTGAGATTGATCGCAAAAGTAAAACGATCAGCAGTATAATGATCTTTGAGGTTTTCCCAAAAAGAGTATGTTGCGCCGTCTACTGCTCGCTTCCGTAACCGCACTTTTTGCTGCCCCCGTTGAAGCTCAGAGTGCTGGTTACAACCACAAGGCAACACCTGGGATGACCAAAAGCCACGATACATCGCCGGAACCGCCCCCCCCCCCCCCCGCG
>JBBRJC010000368.1:0-4876 GCA_038220135.1 Bryobacterales bacterium
CGAAGCAGCAGGGCAACGATCAAATGATTAACCTGCTGGAACGGGCAAAGGCGTCGAAGCGCTAAGCTGAGCGGCCAGCAGCGCATCCACAATACGCGTTGCCGTCTGCTTACCTTGCTCACCTACTTCGCCAATCGGCCCAACGCAACTGGGACACCCACCTTCGCAGGGACAAGCCTTCATCAAATCGGCCGTACCTTTCAACAGGCGACCATTCATTTCCCACAACGGCGCACTGCCGCCAATGCCGCCCGGGTAGTTATCATACAAATACAAATTCGGCTCAAATCCGTTGAGAAGTTGCGTCGGGTTTTCGGTGATGGCCACCGACAAATCGCGTGGATCACACATCAGCAGCAATGATGCTACAGCGCGCAAGGCATTGCCTAAACCAACCAACCCGTTCTGCTTTTCCGTAGGCGTGAGATCGGCAAATTGCGCCAGAAACGCTTCGCTGAAATGGAGCCAGAACGAAGTGGTATGCATCTCCTGTTCCGGCAATGACAAATGCCCCGCGCCCACGTTTTCCAGCGTGTAGAACTTCACTTTTTTGAAGCCCACAATCTGCGTATTCACCCGCACTTCGCCATGCAGGGACGACGCCGTACCCACCGGCTTCGTCGCAAATTCATTGATGATTTTCACTTGCGTATAGTCGATCGCATCCGTAAAATAATCGCATTCCACTGACCGCACATAGGCTTTGCGATTTTCGTAATCCATCTTTTCCACCTGATACTGCCGGGCGTCATGCAGATAGATCGCTTTTTCATGCAGCGACGTCAGCGCCACCGGGAACGAGACTTCGGCAATCACCTTTGGCTCACCCGTATTGTCGATCACCACGAAGTTGTCGCTGGTGACCGCGCGCAGGCTGATCGCATCGGCCGGGTAAGAATCACTAGTCCAGTGCCACTGACCGCCTGCGTTATGCAACACACCGGTTTCCTGCAGGAACTGGCACAAATGGGCGGTGTCATGCGGGCCGAATTTTTCCCCTTCGCCGATGGGCAACTCAAAGGCGGCGCACTTCACATGGCCCAGCAGAATTTCCAAATTGTCAGCATTGATGAAGGCACTTTCCGGACTGCGTCCGAAGAAATATTCGGGATGCTCAATAATGTATTGATCGAGCGGCGCACTGGATGCAACCAATACAGCAAGCGACGTATTCTGCCGCCGCCCGGCACGCCCGGATCGCTGCCAGGTTGACGCCACAGTGCCCGGATAACCCGCCATCACCACAGCATCGAGTGAGCCGATATCGACACCCAACTCCAAGGCATTGGTGGAAATCACGGCGCGAATTTTACCTTCGCGCAGGTTGCGTTCAATCTCGCGCCGCTCCTTGGGCAGGAAGCCGCCTCGATAGCCGCGTACTGCACCGGGGCCACGCGGAGGCCGATCCAGCGCATCTTTCAAATAGGTGGTCAGCACTTCAGTTGCCAGCCGATTATTTGTAAACACCAGCGTTTGCTGGCCGCGCTCTACAAACTCAATGGCCATACGCCGCGCTTCATGCAGGTAGCTGCGGCGAATACCCAACTGGCGGTTGATCACCGGCGGATTGTAGAAGACGAAATACTTTTCGCCCGCCGGGGCACCGTTGTTGTCGATCAGCGTGAACTGCTGTTCGATCAGCGCTTCGGCCAGTTCCTTGGGGTTGGCAATCGTGGCAGAGCAGCAGACAAACTGCGGCTTGGATCCATAGAATTCGCAGATGCGCTTCAAGCGGCGGATCAGATTCGCCAGATGGCTGCCATAAACCCCGCGATAATAGTGCAGTTCATCGATGACGAAATACTGCATATTTTCGAACGCCTTGGCCCACTTGGTGTGGTGCGGCAAAATCCCACTATGCAGCATGTCGGGATTGGTGAACACGACGTTGGCCCGCTCGCGAATGGCGCGGCGTGCGTCCTGCGGCGTGTCACCATCGTAGGTGAAGGCGCGAATATCGGAACCCATCGATTCCACCAGGCCGTTAAATTCCTGCAGTTGGTCTTCGGCCAGGGCCTTGGTGGGAAATAGATACATGGCACGCGCGCCCGGGTCGGCACTAAGGCGGCTGAGCACCGGTAGGTTGTAGCACATCGTCTTGCCACTGGCGGTGGGCGTTACAACCACCACATTCTTGCCATCCTGCACCAGGCTGAACGCTTCGGCCTGATGCGAATAGAGTTGGCCTACTCCACGTTTGGTTAACGCCTGGGCAAGCTTCTCAGGCACGTTTTCCGGGATCGGCAGAAACTGCCCTTCACGCGCCGGTTGATGATGGATGGAACGGATTGGCCCATCGCCGTCGCCCATCCATTCGCGGAAATGCTTTACCGCACCTTCAACTCCAAGCGGCTTTGTCAGCGCCTTCTTGACCTTGTCTGGTCCGGTTATTAATTCTGATTCTGGTGGTTCGGGAAATCCGAGCGATAAATTCATCACCTTCGCCTTTTCTTTGCTATGGTAACCGAATTTGAAGAGGAAGAGGAGGTTATTCGCAGCGGAGGGTAACGGGGGGGTTCGACCGCTGCGATGAAGTTAAATGCTAGTTGGCTTTGCTGCGGACAAATTCATATCGTTCCAGTGTGACTGCGATTCGATAGGGCCGGCGGGAAACATGTTCCATATTTTCCGTCCGGGAATTTTCCGTGCGCATTACCTTGCCCATACAGCGAAGTCTGACCTGAGTTCCAATGCTCACCGGTGAAGGAAGAGTTACCATGTACTCAACCGGGTCCCCAATTGACATTTGATTCTCTGAAGTGAAAAGCACTCCACTAGAACTCATATTGCTGGTTTCCCCTGTCTCATTCACAGGTACTGAACCGGTGCGGATTAACTCCACCGGCAGGTTCAGGTCAAAGCGTTTTGATTTACGTTGTTCTGACACGACAGGACCAATGTAATGTGAAAACCTTAGAACCGTCAAGAGGTAAAGTCCTACCGGTGGGGTCTATTTACCTAGTACCATCGATTCAAACATAGAACTTAAGGACTAGTACCGTACTGCTACCATTGTTCTGGTTATGCATTATCACCCACCAGTCAACCCAATGATATAGAATCGGTTAGCTGGCATAGATTAGTGGTATTGGAAACGCGATAATCATCTGTCGGACGCTCGATATCGTCATAGAACTTTAACCATTTTTTTTCAGCAAGTTTAACCTTTCTGGCTATACATACCGGGGACAAGTCATGGACAAGATACCCGTCAATCAACTCGGGGCAGGATAGAAAGATGACGAGCCTGAGGCCGATCGTGCTTTCCCGGGTTACAATAAGACTTGCTCAAAAGGATCACCGTCCACGGGGCACGGCAGCATAATCTCAAGAATATCGACGTTTCGATTCCTCGCAACTCCCTGACAGTAATCACGGGTTTGAGTGGATCGGGCAAGTCGTCGTTGGCCTTCGACACCATTTACGCCGAGGGACAGCGCAGGTATGTCGAGACGCTGTCACCGTATGCCCGCCAATTTCTAGACCAGATGGAGCGGCCCGACGTCGATTCCATTGAGGGGCTTTCGCCTGCCATCTCAATTGAGCAAAAGACGACGAACCGCAGTCCGCGCTCCACCGTGGGCACGGTTACGGAAATCTACGATTACCTGCGCCTGCTCTATTCCTCGATAGGAACGCCCCATTGCCCCAATTGCCAGATTGAAATCAGCCAGCAAAGTAGCGAGCAGATTTTAGAGCAAGTGATGGCGATGAAGATGGACGAGCGAATCATGATTCTGGCTCCGGTTGTACGTGGCCGCAAGGGCGAATACAAGAAGGAAATGGAAAAGCTGGTGCGCCAGGGGTTTGTGCGCGCCAGAATCGACGGCGAGTTGCGCGGGCTGGACGAAGACGTACAGTTGGACAAGCGTAAGAACCATTCCATTGAAGTTGTGGTGGACCGGCTGGTGCTGAAAGCGGGTGTGGAAAAGCGCCTGGAAGCATCGCTGGAAACAGCGGCGCGGCTGGCGGAGGGCGTAGTGATTGTGAGCGTGGTTGGCGGCGAAGAGAAGATGTTTTCGCAAAAGCTGGCCTGCCCGAATTGCGGCGAAGGCGTTCCGCAACTGGAGCCACGCTCGTTTTCGTTCAACAGCCCGTTTGGTGCGTGTATGACGTGCAACGGATTGGGCAGCCGCTGGTCGTTCGACCCGATCAAGGTGATTGTTGATCCAGGCAAACCGCTGTTTGATGGCGGCCTTGGCCCGGGTGGTAATTCTGGTTCGGTTTGGAACCGCACCGATGACTTTGCGCGGAAGATGAAGATCCCGCTGTCCAAGCCGTTTGATTCGCTTAGCAGGGAAGATCAGATCACGTTGATGGAAGGATGCGTGGGGTTTGCTGGAATTTTGAAGTTGCTCGACAGCCTGTACCGGGACTCGTCGGACAGTGAATTTATGGGCGATTGGGTGATGTCGTACATGTCACCAACACCCTGTGCCGATTGCGGCGGCAAGCGATTGCGCCCATCCAGCCTGGCAGTGCGCGTGAAGGGAACCACGATTGCCGATTTCACTGGCATGTCAATCAACCGCGCGCTGGAAACAGCGACGGCGTGGAAGTTGGCTGAGCGCGAAGATCAGATTGCCGGACGAATTAAGGAAGAGATTCAGAACCGGCTGGGGTTTTTGTTGGAAGTGGGGCTGGATTATTTGAGCCTCGACCGGTCGTCCATTACGCTGTCTGGTGGTGAGGCACAACGCATCCGGCTGGCAACGCAAATCGGGTCGAAGCTACGCGGGGTGTTGTACGTGCTGGATGAACCTTCTATCGGACTGCATCCGCGCGATAACGACCGGCTTCTTCGGACGCTGGGACATTTGCGCGATTTAGGCAACACGGTATTGGTGGTGGAGCATGACGAGGAAACGATTGAGCG
>JBBRJC010000369.1:0-4874 GCA_038220135.1 Bryobacterales bacterium
TGGCGATTTTTCTACGGACTACGTTGCAGAATTCAGTTCGTGAAGGTGTCCGTTATGCGGTTACCTACCAGATAATGTCCGGTATGGGTCAGGATATGTCGATAAAAACTACCGTGAAGAACAACTCGGTTGGTTTTATAAACTCCGGCAATTTGAATCTCGTTACGGTTCGATACTATCTTCCAAGCAACTTGACCACTCCCGTTACCGGCACAAATAGCAATTTTCCGGGCAACGTCGTAGAAATCGGGGTTGAAGGCTACAACTGGAACTGGATGGCTCCGCTGTCTCGAAGCAGTTCACCCCTAAATATCAACGTCTATTCTGCCGATGTGATGGAAGGGCTACCAGGCGGAACCAATCCGCCAACCCGCTAGGTTTAAGAGCTTGCACTATGGAAACCAAAATCATTCGCCGTCCCCGGCCAAAGAACGGAAACGCTTTGATGGAGCTTGCCATCATTTCCCCTTTTCTCGTGTTGCTTTTATTCGGCGTATTCAGCATTGGTATGTCGCTTTCAAAGTCAATTCAAGTCTCTGTGGTTGCTCGTGATTCTGGTGCAATGTTTATGCGTTATATCGACTTTTCGTTGACCGCGAACAAGTCAATCGTGGTGCGGATTGCAAACGGTATGGGTATGACTACCACGGGTGGTAACGGCGTCGAGCTGCTTTCTCAAGTGATGGCTGTTACTGCAACCGAATGCGTTGCGGGTGGGTTAACCTCCACCACCTGTCCGAATATCGGGTATACGGTTTTTATCAAGCGGCAATCGGTTGGGAACACCAGCCTTTACACCAGCACCTTCGGCACGCCCAGTTCCTCAATCCTCGGCACGGATGGCTCAATCACCGCAGCCAACTATTTAACGAATGCGTCATGTAGAACTACCAATTTCACAACCCTCATCGCTCTTAATGGCGGAGAGTTTGCCTATATTTCCGAAGCCTACTTCACCACGCCTGAACTTGATCTGCCGGGCTATCGTAACAATACGGCAATCTATCAAAGGGCTATCTTCTAGGAACGGATTTCTGCCTTAGAGCAAGTACTAGGACAAGTTCATGCGAATTAATCGATACACACGCAGGAACGAAGTCCGGGAGCGAGGCATAGCCATCGTGGCTACCGCCGCTTGGATCACTATTGCCATTCCCTTCATCGGTCTAGGAATTGATACTGGGGTGCTATGGGGCGCCAAGGCACGAATTTCATCCGCATGCGATGCCGCATCGCTCGCCGCAGCCAGAAGTCTTTCCACCGGCGGTAGCCTGGAACAGCAACTCGCCAATGCCACCTCACGCGGCCGGGCTTTTTTCAAAGCGAACTTTCCGCCTGGAAGTTATGGCAGCGCCGAAGTATATCCAACCATCAGCGTAATTCAGCCATCGCAAAGTGTTTTAGAGGTTTCAGCGACTGCTTCGGCTGTCATCCCGCTTTACTTCCTACGATATCTCGGTCCAACCTCGGCGCTCGCTGTGGCCACCGGCCGGGCAACTCGACGGGATGCCAATGTGATGCTTGTCCTTGACCGATCGGCATCAATGGCCGGCAAACCGTGTTTAGAAATGAAGCAGGCTGCCAAAGCCTTTGCTGGTCAGTTTATGAGCGGAAGAGACCGGCTCGGGCTCATAACGTTCAGTACGTCCCCAGCGTTAGTCTATCCCCTGGCCAAGAACTTCAACGAAAATCATGATTTCGAGAAGCGCGTGGATGAAATAGTATGCGAGGGTTGGACCAGCACAGCGGACGCATACTTTGCGGCATCCCAACAGTTGATGCAACTGAACGAGCCAGGGGCGCTCAATCTAATCGTGCTGTTTTCTGATGGCACCCCCACCGCATTTCGTACCGTCAATTCTTTTAAAACTGAGATGCTTGTTACCACAGGCGAAGAAGGTGGCACTGGCAAATTGGATGACGCGGTTAACCTCGCCGAAACAGATGCCAACGGGCTTTCGATTTTCGGAGATAAGGAAGTGGAGCGGTTCCCCATGGGCCATAACAAGGCAGGGAGAGTGAGAACCGACCGGCCCGAGAGTTTGCAAAACGCCGGCTACAACCTGACAGTATACGCCGTAGCCGCAGCACGCAGCAATGGAATCGCAACCTACGCCATCGGACTGGGTGGCGAAAGTGGCACTCAGCAAGAGTTACTCCGTAAGATTTCCACTGGAACTGGCGGAATCTTTGTGGGCGCACCAAATCCAGCCGAACTCCGGCAAGCGTTCGCCCGAATGGCCAGCGATATTCTGCATCTCAGCCGCTAAGATTCTTCAAAACAAGTCGAACCCGTTGAATCAATGATCAGCAAGAGATCCGGTTCCCCAACATTGTTTACCCGTTTAATTCACTGCCACCACCGGCCCGGGGACGCCGATGTGCGGGCTTTTCGGCCTTCTCCACCCGCACCGCCGATGGGAACTTAAACATTCACTGGACTGTTTAAACTCTATTTCCCCTGTTTTGATTGGCTTGCCAGAATCGATCGGGTAGCTCTTTTCAGGTTCCTACTACTTTCTAACTGACTGAGCTATTCCCTGCAAATAATTTAATACTATTCCGTTATAGGTCGAAGAGCTCATTTGGAGTCATCGACCGCATTGCATCGAATCCGCACAGTACGAAGAACAGAGCACCGGGAGCGAGGTATTGCCTTGATTGTTTTTGCGATGATGTTGATCTTCATGATCCCCGTCGTGGGATTGGCCGTTGATTCTGGGGTTCTATATCTTGTCCGTGCCAGGTTGAGCATGGCTTGTGACGCCGCAGCGCTGTCCACTGCGCGCAATCTCAATATAGGTCTAACCCTGTCGGATCAGATGACGAATGCTCAAGCCAGGGGGCTTGCCTTTTTTAGTGCCAATTTCCCCACCGGCACATTGGGAACAACCAACATTGTTCCAACGTTGAGCATCGTTCAATCCGGCACCAGCACCATCATCGTTACCGCTTCGGCTGCTGGAAGTGCGCCACTCTACTTCATGCGCTTCTTTGGAACCAACACAAACGTAGCCGGTGCCTCTGGCCAAGCCTCGCGACGAGATGTGAATCTTATGCTTGTTTTAGATAAATCAGGGTCAATGTCGGGCACTCCGTGTTCCGATATGATCACTGCAGCCGAAACGTTCGTTAACCTCTTTGTGAATGGGCGCGATCATCTTGGTCTGGTCACTTTTTCGAGCGGAGCCGTGCTTGACTACCCTCCCAATGTGAACTTCAAAAGTGGCAATGCACTAACCAATGCCATCTCTGCCGTTACCTGTGGAGGGTGGACTAATACGGCGTATGCCTACGAAAAGGCATATGCTCAACTCGTCTCCATAAACCAACCGTTGGCCCTTAATCTCATCGTGTTCTTTACTGATGGAAATCCAACTGCTTTCACCGCTCGTTTCCCGGTTAAAACGCAAACAGACACAAGGTATGGCTATAGCGGTGGTAGTTGCGGATACACTTCCACTTGCTCCATCCCTGCATCAACCTGTAAAGATGACAATGGGAAAACATCCGGGCAATCGGGGTGGGGTACATTTCAGCCTAAACTCGCCACTGTTGTTTACGGTGGATATGATGCACCCTTCAATCCAGATGCCAACAACAGTTATTTCTCGACTGGTTTTTCCAACTGCACTTTGGTAACGCAAGACTACGGCCAGCGCCGCGACTTTGCCTATGTCCCAAGTACCAATTCAAGTGGGAATTCCATTTATGGCTATAAACCGGTAACAACATTTAGCTCGGGTGCCTATTCCGGGTACGCTCGAAATGATGATTTCAATAGTTTTGAAAACATCCAGTACAACGTGGCTGTGAATGCAGCGGCAACTGCCCGCAATAACGCAACTCTCAACGTTGTCACCTACACTATCGGCTTGGGTAGCAACGGTGGCGTTGACTCTGACTTCTTGCTGCGCATGTCCAACGACCTTGACTCGCCGACGTTCGACAACACCAAGTCGGCAGGTCTTTATGTTTTCGCACCCAACTCGACCGATCTCAATCAAGCATTCGCCCGCGTTGCCAGTGCCGTGCTTCGCTTATCCCAGTAACGGCTATCGAAACAGTCCGGCCTGATCCCATTTGCGGATAGTTTCACTAATCAATTTGCCGATTTTTTCAACAACGGCCACAAAATACTGATCTGCCTTCGCCTGATCGAACTTAACGTAACCTTGTCCAGGTTGGTACAAAATGATGGATGACGGAAACGGATACGCCGACCATGTTCCCGCCGCCGGTCGCGCAGTTGCAAGGGCATCGGAATAGCGCTCCGGGTGCACCAATTTCCGGTCGATCGCCTGGATCAACGCGTTTTCGTTCCAACCTGCGTGACCCCCATCCTCGCCGAATATTTTGAGCGTGATGTCTGAACAATAAGCCCACCAATTAATCACCAGGGTCCGCACATGATGCTCACGGCCAGTTTGCTCGGCCAAGTCGTTGAGGACCGCCGTTTGTGGTCCGCCATGTCCATTGATGACGATAATATTCTTGAATCCCTGTTTGGCCAGTCCAGCGAATATGTCCCCCATAAATGCGCGATATGCTTTTTCACTAATCGTAAAAGCACCAGGATACGCGTCCAGTGACCCGGTCATCCCATAGTTCACCGCCGGCGCAATCATGGCATTCAATTCGGGCGCCAATTTACTGGCAATCGCTACGGGAGCCGTGTTATCGGCCCCATTATTGGCCACACCATGTGCCTCCAACGTGCCGGTTATCAGCAGTACAGTCTGAATCTTTGAAGGAACAAATTCTTTGAATTCCATCCAGTTGATGTCATTCATTTCGCGCGTAGATTGCGCGGAGACAATAAGGCTAAAGGCAGAAAAGAGGAAAGCAAGTCGCATGGCCCATTTTACAAGCCT
>JBBRJC010000370.1:0-4873 GCA_038220135.1 Bryobacterales bacterium
GATTAGTGGAACTCGTCATGGAGAGGCTTAGATAGGGGAATCGGGTTTGACACGGCTGCACCAACCTGCTGTCGATTAATTGCTCGCACACCATGAATAAAGAATACATCACGATAGTCAGCGGTCTTCCGCGCTCAGGGACCTCGCTAATGATGCAAATGTTGCAGGCGGGCGGCCTGCCGCTGCTTAGCGACGGCCTGCGCCTGGCTGATGAAAATAATCCTCGTGGTTATTTGGAATTTGAACCGGTCAAGCGCCTGCGCGCCGATCACTCCTGGTTGCCGCAGGCACGGGGCAAGGCAGTCAAAATCATCCATCTTCTGTTGCGCGAACTGCCGCTTGATGGTTCGCTTGCCTATCGCATCATTTTCATGCGGCGGCCGATTGAGGAAGTAATTGCCAGCCAGAGTGTGATGCTGCTGCGAGATGGCAAAGCGGCGGCAGATCCAGCGGTTTTGAAAAAGGTTTTTGAAAGCCAACTCGCTCAACTTGAGCCTTGGCTTGCGGGCCGGCTGGATGTTGCGGTATTGCCGGTGGCTTATCATCGCGTGCTTCAAGAGCCGGAGGCGGTGGTGGAGGAGTTGCGTGCTTTCCTGGGTCTGGAACTTGATGCCGCAGCCATGCTGCGCGCGGTTGATCCTTCGCTTTACAGGCAGCGTGGCTAGGTCTACTTGAATTGGTGCCCTTCCACTTCCAATAGAATTCGCTTTACACCCAGGCAACTTCCAAATCCGCCGATCCCTCCGCTGCCAGAAATCACACGATGACACGGGATCACAATCAAGTGTTCACACTTGCCCACTGCGCCACCCACTGCTCTCGCCGCACGGGGCTTGTCAATGAATGCTGCCAGATCGCCGTAGCTGAGCAGTTCACCATACGGGATTTTCATCAGACTTTGCCAAACATTCTTCTGAAAATCAGAGCCGCGCAGAACCAAAGGTAAATCAAAGTTGTGGCGTTTCTGTTTAAAATACTCGATAATCTGTTTTGCGGTGTCTTGCTGATGAGGGGCTTTCTTGTTTTCGGTCCAATCGTATTCAGGTAGCACCGATTGCAGCATTTCGACCTGATTATTTTTATTTTGTAGGGTGGCAATCTGAACGACGCCTTTTTGCGTAGATGCTACAAGTAGTGCTAAGTCCTTGTGTGGCTGTAGGATGGACCAGAATCCCGGGGTGCTCATTTAAGTTTCCTCACTCTTGGGCGGGTTTGGCCCTGGGTTGGTATAATCATAGTTTCCTCTTATGTCACAATTGAGTGCCGTCAGTCCAGTGTCTACGGACAAGAAGCTTCTTCTTTTGACTCCCAGGGGGTTCTGCGCCGGAGTGGTGCGGGCCATCGATGTTGTCAAAATTGCACTTGAATTGTATGGTGCACCCATCTACGTTCGCAAAGAAATTGTCCATAACCGTCACGTGGTTGAAGAACTACGTGAGGCTGGGGCGGTCTTTGTGGAAGAGCTTGCGGAATGCCCCGCAGGTGCGCGCGTGATTTTCAGTGCACATGGTGTTGCGCCGGCGGTTCGTCTTGAAGCGGAGCAACGCAGTCTGAAAGTGATTGATGCCACTTGCCCGCTGGTCACCAAAGTTCATCTGGAAGCCGTGAAGTTCGCCCGCCAGGATTACACCATCGTATTGATTGGCCACGAGAATCATGATGAAGTGATTGGCACGCTGGGCGAAGCACCGGAACATATGTTGCTGGTATCGGACGTTCACGACGTGGATAAACTACAAATTGCCAATCCGGACAAAGTAGCTTTTCTGACGCAGACCACATTGAGTTTGGATGAGACCACCGATATTGTGAACCGTCTGCGGGAGCGTTTTCCGAAGATCAATGGGCCTAAGTCGCAGGATATTTGCTATGCCACTGAGAATCGTCAGGTGGCGGTGAAGGCTGTTGCGCCGATGACGGATTTGCTATTTGTGGTTGGGTCCAGAAACAGTTCCAATTCGCAGCGTTTGGTTGAGGTTTGTCAACGTTCCGGAGTTCCAGCTTATTTGGTGGATGATGAAACAGATGTGCAACTTTCCTGGCTGGAAAACGTCAATAAAGTTGCAATCACAGCAGGGGCATCGGCACCAGAGCATTTAGTGGAACAGCTTATTGCTTTTCTGCAGGCTCAGGGGTATGGTGCGGTTGAAGAGATCGAAATCAAGGAGGAAGACGTGCGCTTTTCACTCCCGCCGGAGTTAGGGCTCACGCAGATTCAAGGTCACGCCTCAGTATGACGCCAAGCCTACAAATTGCGGATGCATTGTTAACCGGAGCCGCGCAAACTGCGCGCCGGTCAGCTGACTATCTTCTCAACCGGCAACACGAAGACGGTTATTGGTGGGGGCACCTTACTGCCGACACCACGCTTGAGAGTGATTACATCCTACTGCAATTGTGGCTGCACGCGCCTGTGAAGGGTGTCTGGAATCCGCCTACGTTTTCCCTTGTTCAGCAAGCTGCTGAATCTATTTTGAGCCGCCAATTGCCTGACGGCGGCTTCAATATTTACAGGCATGGTCCATCGGAAATCAGCGCCTGCGTGAAAGCGTATTTTGCTTTGAAGCTGGCTAAAATTGGTGTGGATGATCCGCGAATGGTTGCGGCGCGAGAGAAAATCATCGAGCTGGGTGGGCTGCAAGCCGCCAACAGCTACGTGAAGATCAACCTCAGCTTATTCAATCTTTATCCACGAGAGCATACTCCTTCGATTCCACCAGAGATGATTTTGGCTGGAAATTTTATTTATCAGATGTCGTCGTGGACCCGGGCGATTGTGCTTCCGCTTGCGGTGGTGCATTCGATGAACCCGTCGAAGCCTGTGCCTGCCGGCTTCAATCTGGAAGAGCTGGTGATAAGGGGGGAAGGGCTGGACCTGGATCACCTGGCAAAGCAATCACCAACGCGCGGGTTCTTTCTGAAGGTTGATTGGTTTCTTAAGTTTTGGGAAAAGTATGGCAGCCGCAAGATTCGGCAGACCGCTATTAAACGTATTGAACAATGGGTTATTGCGCGTACGCACCATTCTGGTGGTTTGGCTGCAATTTATCCGTCCATGCAGTACGCCATCATGATGATGGACATGTTGGGCTACGATTCCAAACATCCATTGCGGGCGGAGGCGGAGGAACAGTTCAACGGTTTGATGGTGAATCGGGATGGGAAGTTTTTCTTTCAACCCTGTTTATCTGTAGTGTGGGATACCGCGATTGCCGCTCACGCGTTGGGTGAATCCGGTCTGGCTTCTGAAGAGGCTATGGGGCGTTGTGCGGATTGGCTGCTGACCAAAGAAGTGCGCACCAAGGGCGATTGGAGCATCAAGCGGCCCAAGACCGAGCCAAGCGGTTGGTACTTCGAATTTGCCAACGAATTTTATCCGGACATTGACGATACGGCGATGGTGTTGCTGGCCTTGCGTCACGCGCAGTCGCCAAAAGTATCGGCGCAGCAGGCTTCGATTAGGCGCGCGGTGCAGTGGATGTTGGACATGCAAGGTTCCGACGGTGGCTGGGCCGCTTTCGATGTGGACAACAACTGGGAATTTTTGAGTGACGTTCCATTTGCCGATCACAATGCGATGTTGGATCCCACTTGCCCGGACATTACCGGGCGTGTTGTTGAAGCGCTGGTTACGCATGGTGTTGAGCCTTCGCATCCGGCGATTCGCAAGGGCCGCGATTATCTGATTAAGTCGCAGGAAGCCGATGGTAGCTGGTTTGGGCGTTGGGGTGTGGATTACGTTTACGGGACTTTTCTTGCGCTGCGCGGCTTAAGGGCTGCCGGCGAAAGTGACCGTGAAGTGCATGTGTTGCGCGGTGGGGAGTGGATGCGGTCTATCCAGAACGCCGATGGCGGATGGGGCGAAAGCTGCGCCAGTTACGACAACAACACATTCACGGCTGGGCCAAGTACGCCATCGCAGACAGCATGGGCTGTGCTGGGGTTATTGGCGGGTGGCGATACAACTTCGCAAAGTGTGCAGCGTGGAGTTGAGTATCTGATTGAAACGCAGCGCGAAGATGGTGGCTGGAATGAAGAAGAATCGACGGGGACGGGGTTTCCGAAGGTGTTCTATTTGAGCTATCACAACTATCGCGATTCCTTTCCACTGCTTGCACTTTCTGAATTTCTGAAACTGCGGGCTGAGAAGTAAGCAATTGATGCAGGCTGGGAACTGTCCGCGCCACAGAATACTGGTTGGTGCTGCTACTGGAGCGGCGCGTTGAAACCTACACTGGTGACCGGTGCTTCGGGCTTTGTCGGCTGGCATGTGGCCCGGCTGCTTACTGAGCAAGGGCAGAAGGTGCGGGCCTTGGTGCGTCCACAAAGCCAGTTGAGAGAGTTGAATGTGGAGCGCGTGGATGGCGATTTGTGCGATCCCGATTCGCTTGACCGATCTGTTGCCGGGTGTGGAACGGTGTTCCATGTTGCAGCAGATTACCGGCTTTGGACGAAAGATCCACGGCAGATGTACAGGGCTAATGTAGGCGGCACAAAGAGCTTGCTAGGGGCGGCTCAAAAGGCTGGCGTGGAACGCATGGTTTATACCTCCACTGTCGGGTGCATCGGATTGCAGCCAGATGGATCTGGTGACGAACTTTCACCGGTTAGCATTGACGAAATGGCCGGTCACTATAAGCGATCAAAATTTCTAGCCGAGCAGGAAGTGCTGAGCGCTGCCCGTGCAGGCTTTGATGTGGTGATTGTGAACCCCACTGCTCCGATTGGTGATCACGATTTTAAGCCGACGCCGACCGGGAAAACGATCGTCGATTTTCTTCGTGGCGATATGCCTGCCTATCTGGATACAGGTCTGAACCTGGTGGATGTGCACGATGTTGCCAAAGGGCATTTGCAGGCGCTGGCGCATGGT
>JBBRJC010000371.1:0-4858 GCA_038220135.1 Bryobacterales bacterium
AGCCCGCCTGCTGCTGCGCTTGTCATGTAGCGGGGCAACGACGGGCTTCGCAGGAGGAAAATGAGATCTCGAAAAAAAAGTCTCAATCCTAAACTTGATCAAAAATTAGAAACGGCGCGGAAACGATTCAAACCCGGCATCCATCAAACGTGCCTGAGTAGCAGCCATTTCAGCAACCTGAATCGGCCCGATTATCACGCGGCTGGTGCTCGCATTGTCACCGGCAACTGTCTTCGCCGAAAATCCTTTAGCAGCAACAGAAGCCGCAAGCCCGGCAGCCGATGCCTTGTCCACATAACCAACCTGTAAATACAATTCACCCTGCAACGGAGCAGCAAGCGAAACCGCTTTTGGTGCAACTGCGGCAACAGGTGCTACCACTTCAACGACCGGTTTGGTGACAGCAACAACTGCTGGCGATTGCACAACCGGTGCCGCCGCAATAGCAGCCGCCTCAGCAATTTCCGCTTTCGCCTTCGGAGAATCAACCACGATGGAAAGCGGCACTTTCACTTCAGCCGACTGTGATTTCATGGATGTGATAGAACGGCCAGCCAGGTAAGCCATACAGGCAACCAGACCAAGCAACAGCGTCATGCCCATGACTACTGTCACCAGCTTTTTATTCGTTTTGGCCAACTCTGCAGATTTTTGATATTCCATTTCGGCCACCACGGCGGCAGGGATTTCCTGCTGTACGGAATCAAAATCCGGCTCGCTCATCATCGACGACTGACGAACAGGCCTCTTAAACTCAACGACTTTAGGCTGGATACTGGATGTACTCATTTCTGCCTCCTGAGGTATGAATCGTCTGCATAGGTAAAAGACTTTAGCCCCTTAGTAAAAAAAGTTTGGAAGAAGCGCAAATGCCCAATAGGTTACAATTTTCATCGTGGACATCTTTGACGAAATTGTAAGGTTGCGCAAGCTTGGCCAGAAGTGCGCTGTGGCGACAATCGTGCAAGTGAACGGCTCAATTCCGAGTTATGAAAGCGCAAAATTGCTGGTCCGCGAAGACGGCTCTATGGCCGGAACCATCGGTGGAGGCTGTGTAGAAGCAGAGGTTTGGAACGCCGCCAGAGAAGTAATCGACACCGAACGCGCCCGCACCATGAAGTTCTCCTTGGGCCAGGACGCGGCATACGATAACGGCCTCATCTGCGGCGGACAACTGGAGGTGTTTGTGGAACCAATCGTGCCTCAGCCTAAGGCTTATATCTTCGGCGCCGGCCACATTTCAAAAAGTCTTTCTAAGGTTGCAACCATGGCCGGTTTCGCAAGCATCATTGTCGATAACCGCGATACCTACGCCAACACAGATCGCTTTCCTGAAGCCGAAGCCGTTCACTGCGCCGAATACGAAGAAATCTTCCCGCAATTGGATATCCGCGACACCAGCTACATCATCATCGTCACCCGCGGCCATCGCGATGATATGCGCGTGCTCGAATGGGCAGTCACCACCCAAGCCCGCTACATCGCCATGATTGGCAGTAAGCGCAAAGTCATCAACGTCATCAAAGAGCTACAGGCAAGCGGAATGCGCCGCGAAGCGTTTGAAAGAATTCATGCTCCAATGGGTTTCGAAATCGGTGCCATCACCCCGGAAGAAATTGCCGTGTCTGTGGTAGCCGAAATGATCGCCGTAAGACGCCGTCCGGAAGGCGATTGGCGCCAGCTTTCAAAATCAGTTTTTGCAGCAGGCGACGTACAGGCCTTAACCAAGTGAAGTTAGGGGCCGTCATCGTGGCCGCCGGAGCTTCGCGCCGCCTCGGCTCACCAAAGGCGCAACTCACCTTTGAAGGCGAAACGTTCCTCAACCGTCTATGCCGCCATTTCTCACTGATCGCCACCAAAGTGGTAATCGTGCAAAGACCCGGGCTGAATCTTCAGGCCGCCCCCGGCATTGAAATCATCGAAAATCCGGACCCCGAGCGAGGCATGCTCAGCTCGCTGCAATGCGGCCTGAATCAGCTTCCTGACGCCGCCAACGTGATCTTCTCCCCAGTCGATTACGCCCCAGTAAAGTTAGCCACAATCGAAGCACTGGCGGCCGCACAACATGGCCCACTCACCTTGCCAACTTACCACGGCAAGCGAGGCCACCCCGCAATCATCAACCGCCAAGTGATCAACCAACTGCTCAGCCTTACCCCAACCGAAAGCCCAAAAATCGTAATCTATTCTTATCTCGAAGGAGCCTGCCTGGTGGAAGTTGATGACCCGCGAGTTGTTGAAGATGTAGACACACCCGAAGATTACCAACGCCTATTGGAGCACCACCGCGCATGACCCGTCGTAATATCGTAATCGCCGCCGGAATCGCCCTGCTGGCTCTGATAGGCTACATGCCCTTCTATTCCGGAGCAGATCAGTTTCGCCCCGCCGTCCGCTCGCGCCTGGAACAAGCACTAGGCCGCAAAGTTGACACCGGCGAAGTGCGCTTCAGCCTTCTCACCGGCCCCAGCGTAACGGTCAGCGAAGTGGTCATCCATGAGGATCCATCGCTCGGCATCGAACCAGTCGCCTATGTCAGCGAAATGACAATTCGCCCGAAGCTTCTCATGCTGCTATTGGGCAGAGTCGAAATCTCCAGCCTGCGGCTTGAACAGCCAAGTTTGAACCTCTCGCGCGGCGCGCAAGGCGAGTGGAATTGGAAAGCATTTCTCCCCGCCGCACAAAGCAAATCGGTCGTCCAGGCCACCCGCTTTCCCGAAATTGAAGTCCGCGCCGGCCGCGTCAATTTCAAACTCGCAGACCGCAAATCCGTTTTCTATTTCACCGACGTTGACGCCGACGTCACACTATCCCCCGATTCCGACGGCGCCTTCTCCCTACGCTTCACCGGCGCACCTGCCCGAAGCGACAAACCCGCTCAAGGCTTCGGCCGCATGAAGGGCCGTGGCCGGTTTTGGCTGCGTGAAACCATCGAACCCGAAGTAGATGTCACCGTCGACCTGGAACGCAGTTTCCTCGAGGAAATCCTCAAACTAACCACCGGCCGCGACTTCGGACTTCATGCCGTCCTAACCGCACGCACACGCATCGCCGGCCCCCTCTCCAAAATGCAATTAACCGGAAGAATGGAATTCGGCGAAATCCCGCGCTGGGCCATTTTGCCCGGTAAAAGCAACGCCCTAACCCTCAATTACAAAGGCGAAATCGACTACCGCGCACAAAACCTGTCCATCGCCACCGAACCCGCTTCACCCGAATCGCGCCCCGTGTCTCTCCGCTTCCGCACCGAAAATTTCCTGGGCGAACCGCGCTGGGGAATCCTCGCCGGATTTGCCGCAATCCCCCTTGCACCACTTCCCGAATTCGCCAAAGTTGTCGGTATCTCCCTGCCCGATGGTTGGAAGCTCAAAGGAACCGCCTCGGGCGTGGTTGGCTTGTCCAGCCGCTATGGCATGAACGGATTGCTAGGCGTCCGCGACGCCAGCATCGCCATGGGTGACGACAACCAAGCTGCTCTGGCACAAGCCGATATTCTGTTTGCCAATAACCGCCTGGAATCCCGCGGCGCCCAACTGGAATTCTCCCGCAATCAATCAGTCGTAGTCGATTCCACCTACGATTTTGAACGCCCGCGCTGGGAATGGCGCTGGGAAACCCGTTCGCTCGATATGCCAACTACCGAAAAACTCCGCGCCCTATGCGCCGCACCACAAGTGCCGTGGCTTGGTGCCTGGACCAGTGGCACCTGGAAAGGTATGCTGCGTCTGGAAAGTACGGCCAACGATGCTGACCAATGGCAGGGCAACATAGAGGTTCGCAACATGCAAGTGAAGTTGACCGAACTTGCCCTTCCCGTTGAACTGGCTCAAGCCACAGTGAACATCAACCCGGCTCGCATGCGATTGGTCACAACCGATGCCCAAACAGGCGAAATAAAATGGACCGGCGAATTTGTCCGCAGCAGCCGTCAGAGCCATTTCAAAATCACCGTTCGCGATGCCTCACAATCGGCCCTTGAAGCATTATGGGCACCGGTGCTAAAACGAAACCGCAGCTTTTTCTCGCGCACCTTCAGCAAAGAAAATCTGCCCGATTGGATTCGCACCAAACGCGTACAAGGCACCATCGGGTTCGACCATTTCAGCGCGGGCAAAGAAGAATTTGAAGACGTCAAAGCCTCCATCACCTGGAACGGCGCAACGGTGGAAGCAAAGAACCTGCAATTCAAATCCGCAGGCACCCCTGTAAAAGCACATGGCAAACTGGATCTCTCCGTCAACAATCCACAAGCAAAATTTGAACGAGACCCGCAATAAATGCCGCTACTCAAAGACCGCGATTTTCGCCTGCTTTGGGTAGGACAAACCATCTCTGAAATCGGTTCGCGCGTCAGTCGCGAAGGCATCCCGCTCACGGCCGCGCTCATGCTTGGCGCATCTCCAATGCAAATGGGCTTGCTTGCCGGCGTCAGTGGCATGGCAACGCTTTTTGCGGGCACTGCCGCTGGAGTTATTGTTGATCGCACCAAGCGCCGCCCCCTCATGATCGCCGCAGACCTTGGCCGTGCCATCGTACTAATTCTCATTCCGCTCGCCGCCTGGCAAGGCTGGCTTTCAATCCACCTCTTGATGTTTGTGGCCACCATTCACGGCCTGCTCACTGTCTTCTTCGACGTCGCCTACCAAAACTGGATACCATCCTTCGTCGCCAAAGAAAACCTGCTTGAAGCCAACAGCAAACTAATGGCCGCCGTGTCCACCGCCGAAGTGATCGGGCCAGGCCTCACTGGTGCATTGGTTCAGTTACTAACAGCGCCCATAGCAATCCTGGTTGATTCCATTTCTTTTCTCATCTCAGCGTTGGCAGTTACTGCAATTCGCAAAAAAGAAGAACCAAT
>JBBRJC010000372.1:0-4847 GCA_038220135.1 Bryobacterales bacterium
GGTCTCCCGTGATTTGGGCGCCAACGCCGGAATTACTGCTACATACCTTTATACCCGTGGCAACCGCCTGGCAGTTTGGCGCAATATCAACCTCATTCCGAATGGATTGACACTCGCCGATGGCCGTCCGATCTTCGGTGCAACCCGCATTAATACGGCGTTTAATAACATCATCTCCGCTGAATCGGTTGGCCAATCCACTTACAACGGACTTAACCTCACCTATCATCGGCGTTTTGCCAAAGGCCTCGATTCGTTTGCTACCTGGACCTGGTCGCATTCTATCGATGATGCACCAGAGCAGAATAATATTGATTCCGGTGCTAATTTCCTGTCAGACCCAACGAATCGACGCCGTGACCGCGGCAATTCACTCACGGATCGCCGCCACGCTTTGAACGCCAATATGGTTTGGAATCCAACGGCCAATGTCACTTCAAAGGCCCTCGCTTATGTGTTGAGCCACAACCGTCTGGCTGTCCTGTTCAATGCTCAAAGCGGTGAGAACTTCAACATGGCCAGCAACCGCATTCTGAATGGAGACACCTCCGCAGGTGCTGCATTCCAGCGTCCGTTGTATGTAGGCCGGAATACGATTGTTGCACCGGCAACCTATGAAATGAATGTGCGCTATTCGCGTATTTTCCCGATTGGTGAACGCTTGAAGCCGGAGTTTTTCTTTGAATCAACAAACATTCTGAACCACACGAATGTGACTGGGCTCAATGTGACAACGGCGGTGGATACCGCAGGTGCAATTCTCACGCCAGCGTCCAGGGCGTGGACCTCGGCGCTTGATCAACGCCTGGTGCAGTTCGGTTTGAAATTGTCGTTCTAGTTGAGCGAGATGATCTCGAAGCCGCCATCTGAAAGGGTGGCGGCTCGGCGTCGGTAGCGCGGTCGGCTTCGCTCAACCTCCTTACGTTCCGCAGCGGGGAAAATACAGCCAATAACCTGAATTCCGAAGTTGAACAAGTTTAATCGTCATCTGTGGCGCGGACACTCGTGTCTGCCGCGTCGGCACTCTTGCAGACGCTCTTCGAACGGCATTTACGAATAACCCTTGGTGCGAAATCCATTCCCGAGGAACCGAAATCTAAATAAATAACAGAGCAACTTCGGAATTCAGGGTTAATTTAATGGAGCCCGCGAAATGAACTCATCGTCGGTCTGCAACCTCAAACGCCGAACTGCGTAAGGTGATGGTCAATGTGGCGGTGCGTCAGCACGCCCCAATGCTCGCGCGACAAATCGCCAAATGCCGGATGCGGCTTTGCCCGGTTCTCCTGCGTGTATCGCACAAACAAATCCAACGTCCGTTTGAACTCACACCGGTTGCATTCCAGGTCGCCATCGAGAGGTGGAATAAATTCCGGAGCCGTCGGTGCTCCCTTCGGCCACGGAAGCCAGTAGATGATCAAATAGCGCAGCAAAGGATTGCTGAATGGACCATTCTTTGGTTTCACTTCCATCTCACCCATCGCCGCACGCATTGGCAACCCAATATGTTCCACCATTTGCGGTGCGTTGAATTTCCCCCACTTGGCCTTCGAGGAAGCTTCGATCCTTCCCAATCTAGACACAAGTGACCGCCGCGTTGGTTCATCCCAAATGGTCTTCATGAGTATGTATACTACTCCAATTCGCTCCCCAGCGTAAGCCTAACGTTTTGAGATTTTAGCGCCCCACAACTCGGCTTGCGTCAAGATCGCATTAGCATCCAGCGTGATCACTCGCCGCGCGCGAACCACAATTCGCCCATTGATGATCACGTCCGATACGTCGCCCGCTTTCAGCGAATACACCATTTGCGATACCGGATTGAACAGCGGCATTGCGTTGGCCCGGCGCGTGCGCACAGTAATCAAATCCGCCTTCTTGCCCACTTCTAAAGATCCGATCTCTTTATCCATCCCGAGCGCCCGCGCTCCGATGATGGTCGCCATTTCCAGAGCTTGCGTTGCCGGTAGCGCTTGCGGATTCATCGTCGTCACCTTTGCTAATTTCGCTGCCAGGTCCATTTCCTCAAACATGTTGAAATCGTTGTTAGACCCCGCAGGACCATCGGGCCCGATCCCCATCGCTATACCGCGCTCCAGGATCTTAGTCACCGGTGCCACGCCGCTTGCCAGTTTCATGTTACTTGACGGGCAATGGGCCAGCCCTGTGCCGCGCTTCTTCAGAATGTCCAAATCCTGATCATCCAACCAGACGCCGTGTGCCCCCAACGTGCGTCCTTCCAGCACGCCCAAAGAATCCAGATACTTGGTTGGCGACATGCCTACTTTCACCATCATCTCGTCGTTCTCACGCTTGGTTTCTGACAAATGAATCAGCAGCGGCATATTGTAGCGATTGGCCAAGGCGCGGCAGCTTTTCAGCGTTTGATCGGAATTGGTGTAAACCGCATGAGGCGCAACCGCAGGCGTAATCAGGGGGTCTTTTCGATACTTGCGGAAGAAGTTTTCGGTTCGCTCCAAAGACTCCGCCGGTGTTTTGGCATCGGCCACAGGAAAGCCAATGACGGTCTCTCCCAACACGCCGCGCATTCCAGCTTCCTTGGTGGTTTCCGCCACCACTTCCTCGAAATAGTACATGTCCGTGTAAGTGGTTGTGCCGCCCAGCAGCATTTCCAAAGCGGCTAAACGTGTGCCGGCACGAACGAATTCAGGACTGACAAACTTTGCTTCCGCAGGAAAGATGTACTTCTCCAACCAATCCTGCAGCTTCAAATCATCGGCAATGCCGCGCATCAACGACATGGCTGCATGGGTATGCGTGTTGATCAAACCCGGCGCAATAATGGCATCACCGGCGTCGATACGCTGGCGCCCGGTCCAGGCTTTGACAACCTCGGCTGTGGGACCGACTCCAACAATGTGATCGCCTTTAATGGCAACAGCACCGTTTTGAATCACACGCCGTGCGCCATCCATTGTGATCACCCAACGGCTGGTAACCACCAGGTCGGCATCAGCGGCATGAAGCGCTCGGAAGGTAAGAAGAATGAGACTAAAGAAGCGAAGCATCGAATGGTTCCGGAAGTAAATCGCGCATTTGGTAGTGTGCTGTAGCACCGCGCGGGTTAACTAAAATGACCTCGGCATTGCCGAGAAATTCCCACATAATCTGACGGCATGCGCCACAAGGTGGGGTAAGACGGTCGGTATCGGCAGCAACGGCAATGCGGCGAAACTTGCGCACGCCTTCACTGATCGCTTTGAAAATGGCTACGCGCTCCGCGCAAATGGTGAGGCCATAGCTTGCGTTTTCGATGTTGCAGCCAGTCCAGATGTGGCCAGCCTCATCCTCCAATGCCGCCCCAACATTGAATTTCGAGAATGGTGCGTGTGCGTTTTCCCGGGCCTTCAACGCAGCTTCCAATAGTCGTTCCATCCTATTAAGGCTCCAACTGCGGAATCACGCGCTTCAGAAGTTCCACCATAAATCCACGAACTTTGGCACCGGTTTCCAGCACTTCGTTGTGGTTGATTTCCTGATCCAATATGCCTGCTGCCATGTTAGTCACACAGGAAATAGCAAGCACTTTTATGCCCATATGCCGTGCCACCAATACTTCTGGAACAGTGGACATGCCAACCAAATCGGCACCAATTGTCCGTAAATAGCGAATTTCAGCAGGCGTTTCATAGTTCGGTCCCTGCAGCGCGGCATAAACGCCTTCGTTTAGGGATTGGCCCATTTCCTGGGCTGTCTCCCGAGTTAGTTTACGATATGCCCGATTGTAAGCCTCGCTCATGTCGGGAAAGCGCGGCCCCAACGCGTCCTCATTGGGGCCGCTCAATGGGTTTGCGCCTTGCAGATTAAGGTGATCAGTGATCAGCACCAACGCGCCTTGCGAATAGGCCAAGTTGATGCCACCAGCAGCGTTAGTTGCCACCAAAGATCGAATCCCCAGCATGCCCATCACACGCACGCCAAAGGTAACCTGTTTGGGCGAATACCCTTCATACATATGCGCCCGGCCCGACTGCACCGCAACCACGGTATCGCCGATCTTGCCGATCACCAACTTGCCGGCATGGCCGATGGCTGTGGAAACAGGCCAGCCCGGTATATCCTGATACGGAATTTCCACCCGGTCGTCCAACTCATCGGCAAACGCACCAAGGCCGCTTCCCAGCACAACGCCCACTTGCGGCTTCAAGTAGGTACGGCTTTGAATTACGGCAATCGCTTGATCGAAACTCATAGCAACATCCCTGCAATGGCGGCGGTCATAAAGTTTGCCAGAGTACCGGCAGCAACAGCCCGCAGCCCGAGCCGCGCCAAGTCGCTCTTGCGCCGCGGTGCCAGCGCACCAATTCCGCCAACCTGAATCGCAATGGATGAGATATTGGCGAACCCACAAAGGGCATAGGTGGCAATCACGAATGACTTCGGATCAAGCCCTGATTTCATCGGTCCCAGTTTTAGGAATGCCACAAATTCGTTCAGCACCAGGCGCGTACCTAATAGGTTGCCCACCGAAGAGGCATCTTTGACGCTGACACCCAGCGCAATAGCAATCGGAGCAAACGCAAGCCCCAGAATTTCTTCCAGCGAACCTGGGATCCAAGACAGAAAACTCACCGAATGGATTGAATTAAGGATTCCATTGACCATAGCAATAAGCGCCAGAAACGCAATCAGCATTCCGCCAATGTTCAACGCCAGTTGCAACCCATCGCCTGCTCCACGTGCGGCAGCATCAATCACGTTCACCGCCTGATTTTCTACTTCAATTTTCACTTCGCCAGCTGTTGCGGGCACTTCCGTTTCCGGAATCAGCATCTTCGCCAACATGATTGTAGCCGGGGCCGTCATAATTACGGCCGTCAGCAGAT
>JBBRJC010000373.1:0-4842 GCA_038220135.1 Bryobacterales bacterium
TTGGTAAACTGGCACGCCGAGAGCCTTTCCTTTCAGGTCCCACAAAGCAACGTCAAGAGCGCCCAGAGCGTGAGTTTTTTCGCGGCCTGCCGGATAGAAATAGGCGCGATACATCGACTGCCAGAGCTTGTCGGTACGGAAGGGATCTTCGCCGATGAGCAAGCCGGCGCATTGTTCCATGGTGTCGTGCGAGCCACCTTCACCGACGCCGATCAGACCGGAATCCGTTTCAACCAGAACCACATTGGTACTTTGGTTAAACAGGGGCTGGCGGGTATTGGGGCGGCCGGCGGCGTCAGTTGGCGTTTTGTAATAACGGATACGCGTGATTTTGGTTTTGGGGAGGCCTGCGGCGTCTGCGCGGTCGGCCAAAGAGGCGGTGCCTGCGGCGGCCAGACAGGTGGAGAAAAAGGCTCGGCGATTCATGTTCGGACCAATCATATCACCTGCGAAATGGGGCCGGGGTTAGCGGATTGTCTGATTGTATTTTTCCAGATCCTTTTTCAAGCCGGGCAGGATTTTTGGAGCATCGTGGATCAGGTTTTTCATCTCGCCAGGATCTTTAGTCAGGTTATAGAGTTCGTCCATTCCATCCAGTTCAGTGTAGTGAATAAACTTCCATTCTTCGTTTCTTACGGTATGCCAACTGGGGACGCGGGGGTTGGTGGCTTCGAGGAAATATTCGGACAAAAATGTGGTGCGCCAGCCTTTTGGATTGCCCTTCAAAAGCGGCACGATGGACATGCCCTGCACGTTGGCCGGTGGCTTCAGGCCAGCCAGATCGAGCATGGTAGGAGCCATGTCTACGTTCATGACAATGTGCTTCACTTTGGAGCCCGCTTTGGCAAGCTTGGGGTAGCGCATCACCATCGGGATTCGTAACGATTCCTCGTACGCCCAGCGCTTATCACCAAGGTGATGTTCGCCCCAGAAGTAGCCGTTATCGCTGGTTAAAACAACCACGGTGTTATCTAGCTGTTTGGTCTCGTCGAGCGTTTTTAGAACAGTGCCGAGGCCTTCGTCAATCGACGTGAGGCAGCGCAGTTGATTGCGGATTAGTTCGTCGTTGGAGCCGAGGCCGTTTATTGCCGGGGCACCGTCAATTTTGCGTTGCAGGGCGGGTTTGCCATCGTGATTATCCTGCGCATTGGCGGAGCGAACGATTGGAGTAGCGGCGAACAATTCTTTGTGACGATCGGCGGGAGTGAACGGGCCGTGGATGGCTTTGTGGGACAGGTAAAGCGCGAAGGGTTTGGTGCGCTTTTTTGCCAGAAATTCTGAGGCGTGGGTGCTGAGAATGTCTGTGATGTAGCCGGTGTGGGGAGTTACTTTGCCATCGATATTGAGGGGCGGATCGTCATATCTTCCCTGCCCTTTGAAGCTGACCCAACGGTCGAAGCCGGGGCGTGGTGCGTCGTCATTTCCCATATGCCATTTGCCGACGTATGCGGTTTCGTAACCGGCGTCGTGGAGCAGGCGTGGCCAAGTGATTAGAGTGTGGCTGAGTTCGTTGTGGTTGGTGTTGTCCAGCACTTTATGGGAGCGCGCGTAGCGACCGGTGAGAAAGCTGGCGCGGCTTGGGGAGCAGAGCGGTGTGGTGCAGAATGCGTTGGTGAAGATTGTGCCTTCGCGGGCGAGGCGGTCGATATTCGGTGTTTTCACGAATGGGTGGCCCATGTAGCCGAGGGCGTCGAAGCGCAGGTCGTCAATCAGAATGAAGAGGAAATTGGGGCGGGGTGGGTCTGCGGCAAGCAAGGGTGCGGCGATTGCGGCAAGGGCCTGACGCCGGTTCATCTTCAGTTTCATGCCCACTATTGGATCACATTTCGAGAGTAGGAAAAACTTCGGGCCGGCGCCGGCACTTGTGTTGAGACACCACAATTCCGGTATGATTTGTAATCATCGCAATGCCGTCATTCAAGGAGACACTGATTTATGGACCACCAATATTCGCAGTTTGCCCGACGTGGCTTTTTGGCAGCAACCGCAGGAGCTTTGGCCGCAGTCGCGGCGCCTGCAATGACGGAGAAAGAGAAGCTGGCACGAGTGGCTTCTAATACATGGCCGATCCGGTCAATATTTAAGACACGAAACACTGGCCGCGCCAATCCGGCTGCCGATGCGATGAAGAAGAAGTATGGCGAGATTACGATGCTGGATTTCCCACAGTTCACCAAAGATACGTTTCCCGGGGTCTATCATATGGATCTGTTTTCCGGATTGTTCGGGGACTTTGGCGATGAATCGATGTATGCGGAAACTTCGATGACTTTCAACGGGAGCACGCGGGCTGTTCGTGAGTTTGACCCCTCCACCACATCTGGCAAAAAGTGGTTGGACAAGATGGCGAATAAGATGGCGGCGACGGGCACCAAATGTGTGCACATTTCCAATAACGCGCCTCGCGACATTTGTGAGTTGGATGCGGATAAACGCAAGGCCGGCGTGGAGGTGGCGAAGAAGTGGCTGACGGGGGCGGCGATGCTGGGTACAAAATCGATGCGCGTCAATAGTGGCGGGCCGCGGATTGCACCGGCACCGATTGCGACTGCCGATTATCCGAAGAATGACCAGTTGGCGACATACCTCACCAACTGCATTGAGTCATTCAAAGAGATGGCCGATCACGGTGGGAAAGTGGGTGTGAAGGTGACGCTGGAAAATCATTGGGGTTTGACGGCCAGCCCGACAAATATTCGCATCATCATCGACGAGGTAAACAGCAAGTGGTGTGAGGCTTCACCGGACTTCTGCAATTGGGAACACGAATATCTGATGTATAACGGCTTGAAGGAACTGGCTCCGTACGCGCACACTAACGTGCACGCCAAGTATTGGAATCGCTGGAAAAATCCGGATGTGCGACGGTGCGTAAAGATCATGACTGACGCCGGTTATGAGGGAGTTTTCGCGCTGGAGTATGAAGATGGCCCGTGGGATGGCGTTGAGGGTGCGAAGTATCTCTATAAGGAAGTGTTGGCGGCGCTTTGATGGGCGCTCCTTTAGTCAGGAGCGCCGCGTCGAGAATCAGAAAGGCTACTCAATAGTCAGCTTAACCGGTTGTTCCAAAAACATTTTGCCGTCGGCGGTTAACAGCATCAGGCTGTAGCGGCCGGGCTTGGTGTTGGGTGGAACTTTGAACAGGATAGATGCGTCCTGTTGAGTGACGATGGTGACCTTGATGTCGTCTTTGCCGTTGGTTAAATAGAGATCTTTGACGGTGCCTTTAGCGAGGTTATCACCAGTTGTTGAATACTCTATTGTTGATTTGCCGGTGTCGGGTGTAACTGCTGCCAAACGAGGGGCGTTGCTTTGTGCGATCAAGCCTAGGGAAAGCACCAGGCTGAAAAAAAGTGTGGAAAGCCGTTTCATCGGAATTCCTCCGATTTGATGCTATTCCTATTTTGGGCTGGTAGCAAGGGTAAACTTGTGGCTGTCATGGACGGGCGTGCAGGAAGCTTGTTTTGGGATAACGCAGTTGCGCCTCCGCAGCAACAGTTTGAAAATTGTAGATGCATAGTTGGGGGCGGCGAGTGGGTTGGTACTTTCATGAAATTCAAACTTTTGCACAATGTTTTCCACAGGCAGTGCAATCGGATTGTAACATGTAAATTATGGGACTTAAGTCGCTTTGATTTAGTGAGTTACTGCGCCGTAGCGGGTATGGCGTTTTACAGTTTTCCAAGACTGGAAGGGCTGATATATCCACAGCTCTATTTCTGGTTTTTCAACTCCACCACCATCACTTCAATCGGCTGATCGCCGGCGTTCACATCGGCGTGTAGAGTGCCTGGAGTGTTCGATGTCAGCCAATACGCCTTGCCTGTTTCCCAAACGTGCTGCTCGGTTACGCCGCCCTGTTCCACAATTTTCATCGTGCCGCCTTGAGCGCAATAATCACACGCGGGTGTTCGTGGCGATGCATTGCCAGCGGCGTGCCGGGCATCACCAGCGACCGCCAAACCTTTACATCCGAGTTTTCAAATTGCGGAAAGCGCTGCGTTTGCGTTTGCGAAAAGACGACGCCAATGGTGGCAGCCAGCGTCAATCCCAAAACTACCCCAGTCAGCAACTGTTTCATTTACTCCCTCCGGTGCCTGCGATTGTAGCATGCAACGTGGGGGTTTCCGGCTTCACCGGTTCGGGAAAATCGCGTAAAACGCCGGGAGTGAAAGCGCAGCGCAAAGCGTTCAATACAGCCATCAGATCGATCACTTCCTGAGCAACCGCACCGGCAATTGGCGACAAGTGTCCAGTTGCGGCGAGCCCCATTCCGACCATGCTCAGTGCAATGCCGCCAATGGCACTCTGGAGAGCGATGGTGCGCATGCGCCTGCTGATATGCATCAGCTCATCCACCTTCGCAAGGGTGCCGTCTAAAATCACGGCAGCTGCGGCCTCTGCTGTGACATCGTTCTTCTTGCCCAATGCCACACCTACGGTTGCCGCCATCATCGCTGGGGCATCGTTGATTCCGTCGCCGACATAGAGCGTCTTTGCTTTTTTGGTAGCTTCAGTGACAATGGCCACTTTCTCTTCGGGCGACTTGCCGGCGTAGATCTCTTCAATCCCAACTTTTCCTGCGAGGTATTTCACCTCACTTTCCCGATCACCGGAGACGATCAAAATTCTGGAAATGTTGTGGCGTGGTGAAAGGTGGCCGATGAACGGACGGCTCTCCACGCGCGGTTCATCGCGGAACCGGAACAATGCTGCAAACTGCTGGTCCACAAATACCAGGCATTCGAGTCCCGGCTCAACATGCGGCAGTTCGACGCCTTCGGCAAGCTTGTTTCCCCTGCCTGTAATTTGAACCTTGTGACCGGCAACATCACCCACTAA
>JBBRJC010000374.1:0-4837 GCA_038220135.1 Bryobacterales bacterium
GAGGAATACCAAGTCGAATGGACATCGCCACTTCAGAAACATTGAGGGCCTCAGCAAGCGACTTCACCCCAACTACCCCACGCTCCACCAGCTCTTGAATCAAATGATAGGGCATCAAAATATCAGCAGCGAAGCGATTCGCTTCGGTCTCTTGCGCATTGCTCATCCGGCTGCGATAGAAAGTGTCATCGGTCACAGACCCGCCCAAATACGCTAATTGTTGGCGATGCAACTTGAAATGTGCAATCTCATGAGCAATTGTGAATCGCTTGCGGGTGGGCGTGTCAAAACAATTTACAACAATGCTGTACCCTGATTTGCCGCCGTTCTCGGAATCTAAAAACAGCTTCCCCGAGACGCCTGGCTCAAGCTCGTCTTCCCACACGTTAATTTCGCACTGCTCTTCGGCGATTCGCACAACATCCACCGGTGCCTGTTGCTGGAAGACCGCAATCTGCTCTAACACGGGGTGTATTTTGTCTAGGATCACTTGTCCTCCTTCGCCTTTTTTCTAGGATAGCGGCGTGCAACTTTGGCCATCGGGCGATCCAACTGCTCGTCCTTTATTGTAGCCGTGGATTGGTTGATCATTGATGCATTACCGTCACTTAGTTTTTCTACAACGAAATTCTTGAGCATTTCTGTGGTCTCTGCCGCCTACAAAAACTCATCGATTTTCTTTAGTGCTGCCGTTTCGGCACGATCGGCTGCAAGCTGAATAATCGCATTGTAACCATAGAACCCAGCAATGCCCAGCACAATTGCCAAAATTGCGATCATTACGGCCAAGGCGGTTAGCGTGATAGACAGGTAGTCTGTGTAACGCATGGATTGATCGAGATAAACCGGCAAATTGGGGGACAACACAATCGGCGGAACGTCAATCAACGGATGGAGGGGGAACATTGACTGATAATCGTATCATGACTCTCACAACCAAAGGACACGAACAAGCAACTCCGGAAAATCCCTCAACGCGTTTGCATACCTTGCACAGCATGGCCCCAATAGCACAAAGATCTTGATCCTCACTTATCCTCACTAAACAATTGCCGTCGCCGCACTTCCTATTTTATAATTCCCGCATTTTCAATCGCGTACCACAATCAAGCGTGCAGTCCAGCGGACCTATACGCGATCATTACGTCAAGAAGAGGGCGAATGCCATTCACAGGTGTAGAATTGAATCAAGGAGATGTGCAATGGCCATTACAAATGCCAAACGAGTAGCCGACTACATCGTTGCGTTTTCTCATGAGCACGGTGACCCTGTCTCCAATCTGAAATTGCAAAAACTTGTCTACTACGCGCAGGCTTGGTACTTGGCGCTGTATGGTGAGGTTCTGTTCGACGAACGTATCGAAGCGTGGGTACATGGTCCGGTTGTGGCACCATTGTACGGCAGTTACAAGGGATGGGCTTGGCAGCCAATCGATGAGAATATCGAATTGTCGTCAATTGACCTACCGGCTTCGGTTAAAGCGCATTTGGATGAAGTAATGGATATATACGGAGGATTGACAGCCTACGAATTGGAAAAATTAACCCATTCGGAAAGTCCATGGCAGAAAGCCAGGGGAGACATTCCACCAGATGAGCCTTCAAATGCGATCATAGCCTGGAACGATATGAAGGTTTTTTACGAACGCGCTGCAAATGCGCAAAATCCATAAAGGGCGGGTTCCTTCCAACAGTCAGCATATTCCTGGGCTTTCTCAGACGACTGGTGGAACGATCAGATTCTCGTTTAAGTATCTGGATCTTCACTCCAACCCAAAATTCAGCGCTAGCCGATGCGGTGACGGCTATGTGGGAAAACTACTGGAGCGTCTCAAGTCACTGTCTGAATTGAAATATTCAGAATTTGTGGCAAGTAGGTCACCTTCTCTGAAAATTCATAGCATCGATTGGAATCGTACATTTGAACCGGGAGGATTTGCTTTGAGCGAAGAACTGCGAGGCATACAGGCGTGGCAATTTGAAATTACTCGCAACGCTCATGGAAGAGTTCACGGGTTCTTAACTGCGGAAGTGTTTTTCATCGTTTGGATTGATCCAGACCATTTGCTTTATCCGTAAATTAGAGTTTGCAAAACGAACCCAAACAATTGCCCTCACACTACCCTGAAACTTATATTCCCCACCTTTTCAATTACCTGCGGAAATCGATCAGTTACTCGTGCGAAGTGTTGCGCAATCCTGATAACACTAGACAAATGGAAACTGCGGCCTGCGGCAAAGGCAAGAATCTGTAATCTATACAACTAATTGCCTGTGCCGGGGTTGTATTTTATGTAGACCATTGCGCACTTCGCAAAATGGGGGGAGACTACTGTTGTGACCAAAGTATTTTGCATCCTGTCCACTCTACTGCTGGCCGGTAGCCTCAACTCGCAAGAACCCATCTTCCGGACCACAACACGCCTGATTCAAGTCAATGTCGTTGCCATCGACAAAAAAGGGAAGCCCGTTGCTGACCTGAAGAAGGAAGATTTCATAATCACCGACAAGGGTAAACCGCAGACGGTCAGCATGTTTTCTGTGGAGAAAAAAAGCGAGCGCAAGCCGGTCCCCAAGCTGGCGAAAGGATACTTCAGTAACTACACTGGTGGCACGATCACACCAAACATCACCGTGATTTTGCTGGACACTCTGAACACTGCCTGGGGGGATCAGGCGCAGGCGCGACAGCACGTGTACCGGTTCCTGAGTCAGATCAAACCCGACGATCGTGTGGCAATTATGGTGCTTGGCCGGAAGCTGCGGGTGCTGCATAATTTCACCGATGATAAGGAACGCCTGCTGAAGGTTATGAAGGGTTGGCGCGGTGGGCTGGAAGCCGGTGGCGTGGAAGCCGATCACAACGAAACCGAAGAGTTGGATATTTTCGACAGTAACCCGAACGAAAAAGAATTCATGCAGACACAACGCATTTTGAATTCGCTATCGGCGATGGAAGCGGTTGGCAATTTTCTGGCGGGAACTCCCGGGCGCAAGAATGTGATTTGGGTTACGGCGGCATTTCCTCTAACCGTGGGCTACGACATGATGCGTTCGTCCCCGGTGGTGACTTCGGCCGCAAGCAGGGGAATCCCCAAAGCAGGGCCGCGGATGCCGAAGATGCCCTCTGCAAATGCCCGCACGTTTACCGATGAAATTGACCGGACCATGCGCGTGATGAACAATGCCAATGTTGCGGTATATCCGGTTGATGCGCGTGGATTGAGTATCGATCCGAATGCGCGGGTGCATCAAGACACAATGCATGAATTTGCAGATCGCACCGGGGGGAAAGCGTTCGTCAACCGCAACGATATCGACTCTGCGATTCGTGAAGTTATGGAAGAAACGGAGCTCACTTACAGCCTGGCATTTTATCCCAACGATGATAAATCGGATGGAAAGTATCGCGACATCAAAGTGAAAGTGAACCGTCCGGGCGTGCAGGTTCGTTACCGCAAAGGCTACGTTTCAGCCAAGCCGGAAGACACTGAAAAAGATCGAGATCTGCAGCTACGCCAGGCCGTCCACAGCCCGGTTGAGGCCGGTGGATTGGGGATTCTTGCACAGGTTGTGAAGAAAGACGAAAAGCTGATGGTGCAGGTGCTGGTTGATCCCACAGGCATTGCATTGGACAATCGGGAGGGCAAAAAGGTAGGCCGTCTTGATCTGCTGTTTATGCAGCGCGACAAGGCGGGGAACGATTTCGACGGCTCGAGGGACGCCGTTTCGTTGGACCTTGGGCCGGAAAGTTATGCCAAGTTGATGAAGGGCGGATTCCTCTATCGAAAAGATATTCCACTTAACCCCAAGGCGGAATTTCTGCGCATTGTGGTGCGCGATTCCACCTCCACGCTTTCAGGCTCTGTGACCACTTCGTGGTAGATCATAAGGTAGCCATTTGCGACTCTTTCTAACAATACTTCTCGTTTCTGTTCTGCTTGCCGCTGTCTGTGCGCAGGAACCCGTTTTCCGAACAACCACGCGCTTGATTCAGGTAAACGTGGTGGCACTGGACAAAAAAGGCAAGCCGGTGGCTGATCTGAAGAAAGAAGATTTTGTGGTCACCGATAAGGGCAAGCCGCAAGTGGTTAGCATGTTTTCGATCGAGAAAAAGAGCGAACGCAAGGTGATTCCGAAGTTGGCCAAGGGGTTTTTCACCAACTATACGGGCGGCACCATAATGCCGAACATCACCGTGATTTTGCTGGATACGCTGAACACTTCGTGGGGCGATCAGGCGCAGGCGCGGCAACAGGTGTACCGGTTTCTGAGTCAGATTCAATCCCAGGACAGAGTGGCGATCATGGTTTTGGGTCGCCAGTTGCGGGTGTTGCATAACTTCACCGACGACCGGGAGCGGCTGTTGAAGGCGCTGAAGAATTGGCGCGGCGGTCAGGAAGCTGGTGGTGTGGATTCGGATACTTCGGCGGTGAACACGCTGGACATTTTCGGTGCTGAATCGCAGACGACCGAAAAGGATATTATGCAATCGCAACGGATTTTGAATTCGCTTGCGGCGATGGAGGCGGTTGGGAATTACCTTGCCGGTACGCCTGGGCGGAAGAATGTGATTTGGGTTACGGCTGGTTTTCCGTTGACGGTGGGATATGATTTACTGCCTTCCAATCCGGTGGTGATGTCTGCTGCAACGCGTGGTGTCCCGACTGCTGTTTCGCCGTCTGAGCCGAAAATGCCTTCAAAGGATGCCCGCACGTTCACTGACGAAATCGACCGCACCATGCGCGTGATGAACAATGCCAACGTCGCCATTTACCCTGTGGATGCACGGGGGTTGAGTATTGATTCCAATGCTAGTGTTCATCATGGAACGATG
>JBBRJC010000375.1:0-4832 GCA_038220135.1 Bryobacterales bacterium
AGGATTCATTTGAAATTCGATGGAGCAAATAGCGTTAGAACCTCCGCCAGTGGCGATCTGGAGATCAAGATTGGAAATCGTGCTGTGGTTTGGAAGAAGCCAACTTTATACCAGAACACCGCTGATTGCCGGAAGGCTATCGAAGGCCGCTATCGCACTCATGCCGATGGCTCAATTGGCTTCGAAGTGGGTGTTTACGACAAAACCCGGCAGTTGGTGATTGACCCGGTAATCGTGTTTGGAACCTATCTGGGCCTTTCGAGCGTGGATATGGGGACTCGGATTGCAGTAGATTCGGCAGGCAATTCCTACATTACTGGGTTTACATTCGATGGGAGCTTTCCACACTCTCCAGGTGCATTTCAACCTTCAGGCGGAGGCGCAGCGACTGGCAACGTGATCATCTCGAAAGTTGCAGCAGATGGCGCAAGCGTCGTTTACACAACACATATCGGCGGTAGTGACCGTGAAATGGGAACGGCCGTTGCTGTCGATTCCGCTGGTAACTTATATGTAACTGGCGTTACGAATAGTACGGATTTTCCAGTGACTGCAGGTGCCATTCGAAGCACTGTTACAGCCGCCGGATTATTTCCAAGTGACTGTTTTCTGCTAAAGCTGAATGCTGCAGGCAATGCGCTGGGCTATTCCACTTACCTCGGGGGCAACAGCCGGGATGGCTGTTCAGCGGTGGCGATTGACTCGACCGGGAACGCCTATGTGACCGGGTATACGACGTCGCCGGACTTTCCCAGAACCGAGAACGCCGTGCAATCTACGCTCCGTGGTGGCAGCGTCATTCCAGATATCCTATCCCTTGGTGACTTCTTCCCAATTCCTGGAGGTGATGCGTTTGTTTCCAAAGTGAACCCAACAGGAACGGCTTTGGTCTATTCCACCTATTTAGGCGGTTCAGGAAATGACATGAGTTTCGCTATCGCGGTTGATGCAAGCGGCAGTGCGTACGTGGCAGGCAGCACCACTTCTTCCAATTTCCCAGTTTCGCAAGGTGCCGCCCAGTCCGTTTATAGCGGTGGCGGCGGACAAGGGCTTGCTGGCCTTTTCTTTGGAGACGGATTCATCACTAAGCTAAGCCCTTCGGGATCTGAAGTGGTGTATTCAACCTATTACGGTGGACGACGTGATGAAATATTGACAGCGATTGTTGTGGATGCAAGTGGTAGCGCCTACATTGCTGGAAGTACGCTTTCTACCGATCTGCCAGTCACCGATCAAGCGATTCAATCAACATTCAAAGGTGCTGGTGGCGATGGTTTCCTCAACGCTGGTGATGCATTCGTAGCGAAGTTGAACCCAGCCGGAACGCAGTGGCTTTATTCAACATATCTTGGTGGAAGCCGCGACGATCGTGCAGTTGGGCTAGCTGTTGATTCAAGCGGCAATGCCTTCGTTGCCGGCAATACGGTTTCTACAGATTTCCCGGTTTCAACCGATGCAGAGCAGCGCACCTATGGTGGGCAATCAACCAGCGAAAAGATTCTGACTGGTGATGCCTGGGTGGCGCAGATCAATCCCACTGGCCGCGCCCTTGTCTATTCGTCTTATTTGGGTGGCCGCGGCGGAGATTGGGCGCTTGGTGTGGCGGTGGATAACAAGGGTGGCATTTACGTAACTGGCGGAACGTCGTCGAACAACTTCCCTGTAACTAAAGGAGCGTACCAAACCAGCTTCTATGGCGCGGGTGATGTTTTCCTGCCGTTAGGCGATGCGTTTGTGGTTAAGTTGGGCGATAAAGCAGCCACCGGGCCAACCGTTTCCATCGCCGGAGTTGCCAGTGCAGCCAGTTATCAATCAGGCACCGTTGCACCTGGGGAAATCATTATCCTTGCAGGCACGCTATTGGGCCCCAGTTCAATTACCACATTGGCGCTTGATGCCAATGGAAATGTGGCAACCACACTGGCTGCAACACGCTTTTTATTTGATGGAGAACCGGCAGCGGTAATCTACGCCTCGGCAGGTCAATCCAGTGTGGTTGTTCCCTATCAGGTGGCAGGCAAGGCGACGACGCAAATTGTTGCTGAATTTCAAGGTGCGCGTTCCGCCCCGATCACCGTTCCAGTGCTTGCCGCAAAGCCGGCGCTATTTTCGGCCAATGCTTCGGGCCGTGGCCCAGGTGCCATTCTGAACGACGATAACAGCGTCAACTCACCAGCCAACCCGGCCTTGAAGAATAATATTGTAGTGCTGTTTGGCACAGGAGAGGGGCAAACCAACCCGCCCGGTATCAACGGATTGCTTGCCAGGACAATATTCCCCAAACCGGTATTGCCTGTGTCGGTAACCATGGGTGGGCTGTCGTCCACCGTATTGTATTTTGGGGCGGCGCCCGGGCTGGTTGCCGGCGTGATCCAAATTAATGCACAGATTCCTGGTGGCGTGGATAGCGGTGCGGTGCCTGTGGTGGTGAAGATTGGCGATGCTGTTAGCCAGACCGGTCTGACGGTATCGGTAAAGTAAGCGCGAGGAGCATCACTGGTCCGGTTGGTATTATAAAGGGGGATGATCGTTGGCGATTCAATAGGCGAGCGCAAGTTTCCACCGTGGCTGATTCCATTCCTTGGATATGGCGTCTCGATAGCAAGCCTCATCTGGGTCTATCAGGGCACCAATTGGCGTGCGGAATGGAAACTTATCCGCGATACGGAATGGTATTGGGTGCTTGCTGCTGTGGTCTGCGATGTTGCCGTTTATGCGGTGCAAGGTTGGCGCTGGAACTTGCTGCTAAAGCCAGTTGGCGCAGTGCCCATCCAAAAAACGATTCAAGCCATCTACATCGGCTTATTTGCCAATGAATGCATCCCTTTTCGTCCCGGCGAGATTATTCGCTGCTTCCTGCAATCACGTTGGTCCGGTGTCTCATTCCCAATCGTACTTTCCTCAATGGTGATTGAGAGGCTTTTCGATGGCGTCTGGCTGATTCTCGGGTTTCTCGTAGTTTCCATGTTCATTCACGTGCCTCGAATCTTCCTGCTGGGCAGCCTGATTTTGGCGACCATCATGATCATCATTTCTGTAATGATGTTTTTGGCAATGGCCCGAAAACGCGACAACCAGCCCCAGCATCACGGTCGCATCGCAGGATGGATTCAGCATCTGGCTAACGGACTGGAAGCGATGGGTGATTCCCCGTCATTCTATTGGTCAATGTTGCTCAGCTTGCTTTATCTGGTGCTTCAAATCGGTCCTATCTATTTTCTGATGTGCGGCTACTTCGATTCGCGTTCGATGATCGGTGTCGCCTGTGTTGTTCTCGTGCTTTTGCGGCTGGGCAGCATTCCGCCACAAGCACCGGGTAACGTCGGGTCTTTTCAGGCGCTGGTTATTGTTGGATTGCATTTGTTCGGAGTGCAGAAGGAACCAGCAACAGCCTTTGCCACCATGCTGTTTGTTGTGGTTTCGCTTCCCTTGTGGGTGGTCGGTTTGTTCGCGTTGCTTGCCACAAAAATGAAACTTGGCGACATTCGCCGTGATGCCCACGAAGAACATAAGCCCGTAACGCGTATAATTCCCTAATGCGTCTTTTCTTTCTTGCCTTACTATTGGCCGCGATGTTGCCCGCACAAGAACCGCTGCGGATCATTGCCATCGGTGCCCATCCTGACGATTGCGACATCAAATTTTCCGGCACCGCCGCGTTATTCGCGCGCATGGGCCACAAAGTAAAATTCCTTAGCGTCACCAACGGCGATGCCGGCCATCAGGATATGGGCGGCGGTATGCTCGCCAAACGGCGTAAGGCTGAGACGCAGGAATCGATGCGACGCGTCGGCATTGCTGAATATGAAGTGCTGGATAATCACGATGGCGAACTGTTGCCAACGGTCGAAATCCGCAAGCAAATCATTCGGGCTATCCGCCTTTGGAATGCCGATATTGTGATTGCGCCTCGCCCTAACGATTATCATCCCGACCATCGCTACACTGGCGTATTGGTGCAGGATGCGGCCTACATGGTGGTTGTTCCCAATGTCACTCCAGATGTACCGCCATTGAAGAAGAACCCCGTGTTTCTCTATTACTCTGATCGCTTCAAGAAGCCCGCGCCATTTCGTCCTGATGTAGTTGTTTCGATTGACGAAGTGCTGGACATTAAAATGCGCGCGCTGGACGCACATACTTCACAATTCTACGAATGGCTGCCGTGGGTTGATGGGGAACTGGACAAGGTTCCGAAAGATCCGGCAGCGCGTCTTGCCTGGCTGCGGGGTGCCCGCAAGCAGGAGTTGACGGCTGATGTGAAGGCGTCGCTGGTGAAATGGTATGGCCCTCAAAAGGCGGCAAAGGTTGATTATGTCGAGTCTTTTGAGATTTGCGAGTATGGCAAACAGCCCAGGGATGAGGACATTCGGAAGCTGTTTCCGATGCTGAAATAGCGGTGAGTGACGCAAGCCAGTTTCGTAAATTGCCCTCTGTGGATGCCGTGCTGGCAGCGCTGCCCGAGCAATTTCGCACGTTTCCGCATACCCTGTTGGTCGCGGAAATTCGTCGTGTCATTGCTTACTGCCGTGAGCAATTGGCCAACGGAATTGATCTCCCCGAAATTGGGCCGGAAATATTACGATCCGTGGCTTCTTCACTTAAGCAAATTGCCCGGCCAAGTCTGCGTCATGTGATCAACGCAACAGGCGTTGTGCTGCATACAAATTTAGGCCGGGCACCGCTCGGAGAAGTACCAGTTGCTGGTGGCTATTCGAATCTGGAATATGATTTGGAAACTGGCCGCCGGGGCAAGCGGGATGCGCATCTGGCACCGTTGTTGGACAATCTGTTAGGCGTGCCTGCAATCGTCGTAAACAATAATGCGGCAG
>JBBRJC010000376.1:0-4826 GCA_038220135.1 Bryobacterales bacterium
CCTTCAGCGAGAAGAACAATCGGTTGTTCCCGCGCTGGATTGAGCAAAGCATGTGCTGGGTCGGGGGCAAGGGGCATGGTAAAGATAAAGCGGCTTCCCAGCCCTGGTGCACTCTCCACCCAAATGTGCCCACCCATACGGTCTATCAAGTTGCGGGTGATGGCCAGCCCCAAGCCTGTGCCTTCGCGGACACCTCTTGTGGTGGAACCGGTTTGAAAGAATTTATCGAAGATCGCTTCGTGGTCTTCCTGAGCGATGCCTACGCCATTATCGGAAACCGTCACTTGCAGCCGCGAACCCTGGCGCTCGGACGAGATGGAAATGCGACCTTGTTCAGCTGTGAATTTCACAGCATTGCTTAACAGATTGTAGAGAATTTGTTTGAAGCGCACCGGATCGGCTTGAATCAGTGCATTTGCGCGCAAATGGGTCTCAATCACAATGTGCTTTTGAGAAGTCTGGGAGCACAGACTGGCGATCACTTCTTTGGCCACGGGAACGGGATTGATCGATTCAATACGCATTTCCATGCGCCCGGCTTCGATCTTGCTGATATCGAGAAGGTCGTTGATGATGGCCAGCAGATGTTGGGAATCGATATGAATATTGCCGACAAAGCGCTTTTGCTTTTCGTTCAACGGACCAGTCATTTGTTCCCGCAACAAATCGGCGAATCCGATGATTGTATGCAGGGGCGAGCGCAGTTCATGGCTCACGCTGGCCAGAAACTCGCTCTTCAACCGGTTGGCACGCTCCACTTCCAGATTGCGAAGTTCCAGTTGCTTGTTCTTTTCTTCCAGTTCGCGAGTGAATTGAATTTCAAGAGCACGCATACGTTCGTTGATACGCTTGCGCTCGGTGACATCGCGAATAATGGCGGTAACGTGATGGCCTTCTGACGATGGTACCGGACTTAAACTTACTTCTACCGAAAATTCAGAACCGTCTTTGCGGCAAGCCAACAACTCCATGCCGATGCCCATGGGCCGGGTCTGGGGATGGTGTTTATAACTCTCGCGATGCTTCTTATGGCCTCCGCGCATGGCGGACGGTACCAGAACATCGACGTTCTTTCCTAGTAGTTCCTCACGCGTGTAGCCGAATAAGTTTTCAACCGCCGCGTTGATCATTACCAGGCACCCTTCACCATCCACTTCCAGAATTCCATCCGGGGCAGTTTCCAGGAGCAGGCGAAACCGGCTCTGTAATTGGGCTGCAGCCTTGGCTTGTTCGCGGGCACGCTCGGCATGCAGACGATCAGTCACATTGCGATAGTAAACGGCGGCTCCGCCTTCAAAGGGAAGCGCCGTCACTTCTGCCCAAATGCCAGGCGCACCTTGCGATGAGCGGACGAACAGCAACTCAGAATTAACTGTCTCCTGGCGTAAGGCTTTTTGCAGCGGAAGCTCATCGTCAGGAAGAGTCGCGCCGGTTTCATCTTTGGAAAATAGAGTGGCTTCGGAAAAGGCCTGTGCCGCTGGATTGCGGTAGAGGATGTGGCCGGTTATGTCGGTTAATATGATCCCATCATGCAGCCCATCAAGAACCGCTTTGCTGATCTTGAGTCCGGCAAATTGGGATAGATCGTTCAAGTGCTCAGACATTCAGTGTTGACTTTCCAGCTTAGCCGCATTGATGGCATCCTTGCAAAGCAGGAGTGCGGCGCAACAAAGGGTTGGGCCTTGCGCAACGGCACCGAAAGGGGAACGGCGGTTGCGGAAGGCCCAGTGCCATGCGCTGAACTTCTAGTTGCAATTCGGATGCCAGCGTTTTGCCCGCGTAAGCAATTGATCGGCAGGTAGATCGGGGACCCGGGGGCATTAATTCCCGAAGTCAGCGATACATTAACTTAGGCGGGGAAAGCGCTTGAGGTCGAATAATTAACGCCCCCGTCCCCGATCTTTGGGGTGGGTGAAGACACACAATATTGCTGGGGGACTTCACCCACTAGACCACTTAGAAGCGGTAGCTGATCTCGGCGTAACCGAGGCTTCCATTCTTGCCTTTGGGATAAATGGCCTGGGTAATGGCTCTGCCGCTGGCATAGCCGAAGTAGCCGGTAAGGGTGATGTTGGGACGAACGCGGTACTCAAGGTTTGTGTCGTACAGGTTCGCCAGGGAGCGTGGGCCACCGGCGTTGCGGCCTTGGTAGCCGAACGACCAGGGTTGGTAGGCTCCGCCACCGAGATACCAGAGATCCTTTGCATTGCTCAGGCGCAGGGCGTGGAATTCGCTAGAGATGGTTACTTGTTTGTGTGGGCGCAGAATCATGGCGGCGTTGATGTCACGATTGTTCATCATGTCGAAGAAGGGGAAGCGAGCGTAGGGACGCGGTGTGGGCAACACTTGGAAAAACGTTCCATGTGTTTTATCTGTGGGGTTGTCATCACCACTGCCGTCGTAGAATCCGACGCGGAACCAGGGCTTCAGCTTTGGAGCAATCTTTGGTTGCAGGCCGCCTTCAAAAGCAACGGCGTGGGCACGGTGATCCTGCACACCCCACCGGCCTGTTTGTGCGGTTCCCCAAAGCAGAATATCTACTGTTCCGGCCTTTGTGTCCACGGCATGAATTGAGTGGCCGCCAAAACTGTAGATGTGCAGGTTTGCGGTATCGGCGCGGCGTACGGCCAGGGCGCGATTATCGGTCTTCACAACGGCGCGCCAGTCCTGATAGTACATGGCGAAAACACGAGTATCGGCTGCGTGCTTGCCTTTACCCCAGGGCTTTGTGTAAGCAGCATAGCCGAGGCCGGTTGAAGTTTCGCCCCAACCGTCGGTTTGGAAAACGCCACGAGTTGGAATGGCACCGATGAAAGTGAAATTTCCAGTAGGCGAATTGTTCACGTAGTGCATGCCATCGAAACTTCGGCCAACGTGTGCCCACCCGAAATGACCGATCAAACGCATGCTGATGCGGTCGCGCTTAATGGTAGCCAGGGTTGCATTCTTTGGTACTATTTCGGCACCGTCGACAAATTCGAAGCGGCCAAGGCGGAGGCTCTGCTTGCTATCACCAAACAAATTCTTGAAGCGGATGAAGCCTTGCTTGGGGAAAATCATGGCTGAATTGGTTGACCGGTTGTTGCTTGCATAGTAAGTAGCACCGAGGCCCAACTGGCCTTGGGTGCCGGCTGCGATTGCGTTCGACGGCAATCCCAGCAACACAGGGGCTGCCATCTCAAGCTGCCAATCCCAGTTTTCATGAGCTTGCGAAAAGCTGATGCGGAACAGGTTGCCATTGAACGTGTAGGCGTTGTCGCCCGTATCGGCTTTAAACCAATCCCAAGACTCAACGCGGGAGCGGATGCTTCCGGTTACCGTTACTGATCCAATCTTAAGCGGCGTGGGAGTAGCCGCAGGCTGGCCGTAGCAAAGCACAGCGCAGGCAAACAACAGTGTTTTTCGAATCACAACGATTCATCCTTAATTTTAATTGTACGGACACACGAGGACCGTTGAGATTCCACAGAGGTTGTTTTGGCGAGCGTGGCCGGGCGGACTTAGAGCTGGAAATTTCGAACTAGGCGGCGCATTCTTCAGGCACTTCTACTAGAGTGCTGAGCATGACCACGCCATTTTCCACTTTCACCGGGAAGGTACGAACGCACGGAGCGTGTTCGTTTGTGGGCTTCACAACTTTCCCGGTATCGAGACAAATGCGCCAGTTATGTAAGGGGCATGTGACCGTAGTGGAGAGGCCATGGCCACCAACAATTCCATCGGCCAGGGGGCCATTATTGTGAGGACAGCGGTTTTCAATAGCCAAAAACCGGTCGCCCAAATTGAACAGGGCAATGTTTAGAGAACCGAGCTTTACGCTGCGGCCTTCGCGCATCGGAATATCGCTTTGATCGGTAATTTGGATCCATTCATCAGATAGCGTGTTCATTGGCTTCCACCTTTCCCATGGGTTCGATTTGCACAAATTGAGAAGCTCGCGGATTATGCCGTTCAAGCCATGCATCGCTCGAACGTTCCTTCGATTTCCGCAGACGGTCAAGCAGGCCGTGGCGCGCTTCATCGACCGCATAAACCGTTTCGCGCCTTACTTTTTCAATCCCCAGACGTTCTACGAAATCGTAACTGCGTTCCAGATAAGGTGCATTTTCGCGGTAATACTGGAAGAATAATTCGGCTGCTTCAATAGCCAGCTCTGTTGTTTCCACAGTGATTAACAGGTCGGCCTTGCGGACACCTTTTCCGGCAGCACCACCTACCACCACCTGCCAACTGCCGTCCTGACCGATGAGGCCGATATCTTTCACAGTTGCTTCCGCACAATTTCTGGGGCAACCAACAACGGCCAGTTTGGTTTTGTGGGGCGTGTAGAGATTCTCTAAACGTCTCTCCAGTTCGATTCCTGTATCGAGCGCGTTCTGAGTGCCAAAGCGGCAGAAGTCGTTTCCAACGCAAGTCTTCACCATGCGCAAACCTTTGGCATAAGCTTGCCCGGATGGCATGCCAAGGTCTTCCCACATCTTCGGCAAATCTTCTTTCTTCACGCCAAGCAGATCTATACGCTGGCTTCCTGTGACCTTCACCAGTGGCACGTTGTACTTGTCGGCAACATCGGCAATCTTGCGGAGTTCAGCGGGCGTGGTTACACCGCCGCGCATTCTGGGGACGACGGAAAACGTGCCATCCTTTTGAATATTGGCGTGGACACGATCGTTGATGAAGCGGGCAGAGCGATCTTCTTCGTGATCACCACACCACACCACATCGACCAGGTAGCTGATGGCGGGTTTGCAAATTTCGCACCCACGGCCATTGCCGTAAATGTCGAGAACTTCCTGCACCGACTTCAGGCGTTGACCATGAATCAT
>JBBRJC010000377.1:0-4817 GCA_038220135.1 Bryobacterales bacterium
ATCGCGGGCGAAAAAATATTGATGGGGCGCGGGGAAGACGGCTATACGTCCCTGCCCGCTTTCGGTCGCGATCGTGCGATGTCGAACGGCAAAGGGGTGGCGCTCAGAACCCTGTGGACTGACGGTCGTGAGTTGGCCTTCAGTGTCGTAATAGAGCACCTTTGTGGCCATGTTATTTCCTGGACGACGATCCTTTTCAACGGCCATGCGCAGACCGGCGTCATAGAAATAGGCGGTGTCGGGTTCATCGGTAGAGGCTACGGCAACTTGCTGAATCAGCCGCGAACGGGGAAAGAAGACATAGTTGATTGTGCCTTCAAAGATACCCATTTTCAGGCCCTCAAAAACCATTTCCACGCGGTCGCCTTCCGATGTGGCAGTGGCTTTGGTGAGGTTGAATTCGCCGCGAAAGCGAGTGGTGCCTTCGGGATGACTCGGCGGAAAATCGAAGAAAGCGTCCCAGCCACCGCGGCGTTTGCCGGTTTCCACAGTGTATAGGGGTTGGGCTTTTTCGAGGACAATCTTGCCATTGACGGTTATTGAGGTGATGAGGGGGGATTTAGGGTCGAGCGAGAATGTGGCGCGCCACGGGCGGCCGTCGGCGTCATCCCAGGCAACGACGGCGGAACCGGTTTCCCCGGTAACGGCGATGGGCCCTGGATTTAGCCTCGTCAAATCCAAGGGAACTGTTGCGGCAAAGCAGGATATGGCGGTCAGCAAAAGTAGTAAGGCGCGGCGCATCATGCTGGTAATCATACCGAAGAAGTTATGCCGGTAAGTGAGGGAGTTTGCGGTAAAGGGTAACAACATCGTGTTGGCGCGCGCCACGGGCGGTCGCTGGCGTCATACCAGGCAACGACGGCGGAACCGGTTTCCCCGGTAACGGCGATGGGCCCTGGATTTAGCCTCGTCAAATCCAAGGGAACTGTTGCGGCAAGGCAGGTAACCATACCGAAGAAGTTATGCCGGCGAGTAAGAGAGTTTGCAGGAAAGGGTAACAACATCGTGCTTGCGTGAACCGTTATCCTTAAAGGACCGGTGACTTCCGCATTTGCCGCGCTCCGGCATCGCAACTTTCGCATCTTTATAATCGGCCAGTTTATCTCGCTCAGCGGCACCTGGATCCAGAGTATTGCCCAAAGCTGGTTGCTTTACAGGCTCACAAAATCGGAACTGATTCTTGGCCTGGTGACGTTTGCCGCGCACATCCCGGTGCTGCTATTTGGCGCGATCGGTGGAGTAGCAGCCGACCGATTCGACCGCCGCAAGGTTGTGATTGTCACACAAAGCCTGTTTCTGGTGCAGGCTACTATGATGGCTGGGTTGACGTTGACTGGCCATATCGAAGTTTGGCATGTGCTGGGACTGGCATTTCTATTCGGTGTTGTGAATGCCTTCGATGTTCCCTCCAGGCAATCTCTTCTGATTCACATGGCGGACCGGACGGACTTGCTGAGTGCGGTTTCTCTCAATTCCGCCGCCTTCAATACGGCGCGTGCGGTTGGTCCATCGCTGGGTGGCATCGTCGTTGCGGCCGTCGGCGAGGGAATCTGTTTTGCCTTGAACGCGGTCAGTTTCCTTTGCGTGCTGGTTAGCCTGCTGATGATCAAGCTGCCAGCGGTTGAAAAGGCTCCATACGGCGCGCCGTTCGACCATCTGCGTGACGGCTTTCGATATGCCTGGGCTCATAAGAGGATTCGGGCCGTGCTGGGATTGTGTGGCGCAGTGACCATGGCAAGCGCTCCGCTGCTGGTGCTGGGGCCGTTTTTTGCCGATCAGATTTGGGGGCAAGGCTCGAAGGGATTAGGGTTCCTGATGGCCGCTTTCGGCGTCGGTGCAGTGGTTGGCACTTTGACGCTGGCGCGGCGGGCGGCTACGGCGGATCTGGCAAAAGTGGCGATGTGGAACGCCGTTTTGATGGGTGCGTCGCTGGTGGTGATGGGTTGGGCTCCCAACTTTTACGCCGGCATGGTGGTGATGCTCGCTTGTGGCTTTGGTGTGTTCCGGCAAAATGCGGCGTCGAATACCTACATCCAACAGACGGTTCTGGAGGAATATCGGGGACGGGTTCTGTCGCTTTATTCCATGATGGCGGTGGGAATGTTGCCCATCGGGAGTCTTACTGCCGGATTGCTCGCGCACAATTTGGGAGCACGGCTAACGGTGGCGATTGGTGGGGGCGTGGCACTGCTGGCGACCGGCCTATTTGCGCGCCATCTTCAGAATAGTGAGATTGAGAAAATCCAGGTACTGTAGGGGGTCGAGGTACTACGGTACGGATAGAACCAACTTTGATGATAAACATCAACCGATGTACTAAGCCACCTATAATTCTCACAGAAATGAAATAAGAAACCATCTGCAGGTCGTTTTACGTCTTTATTAATGGAAAAGGTTGTAGTACTATTATCATAGGTCTTGGTCAGGTCCCTTCGTCTTTGATGGAGAATGACATTGGCCCGGCGACGAGCATCTTCCTCCGAGTGTTCGTCGCCTTTTGTATTTTAAACGCCAAACGAATCCAGCACTGTTTTAGACTAGCCGTAGTACTATGTTTTTGTATGACTTATAGTACTAAATAGAATGTATTGCTGACAGAATAGGCAGCACAACAAACCGCTACTTGGCGGATGGTCATAAGCTACGTTATGGAGCCGCGCTCGCCAGCAAGCGGCGTGCTAATACGGTAATGCTTTATTGAAATGAAGGACTAATCGCCAGGCTGCTACGGTGCTTCGGTCGGTTGACCCAAAGCCGCTAACACTTGCTTGTTGCCCTGTTCGGCACGTGTCCAGGCTGGAATTTCATCCAGCGCCACCGCGAAAGCAGCCTTTGCTTCCTTTAATTTACGGTACTTCAGCGCAACTGTTGCTTGCACTATGGAAACTGGACGCGGATACCAGGGTGGCTCTGAATACCGCAAAGCCCGTTGAGCGGTTGCGGCAACTGAAAATTTCTTTAACCCGCTTGAAATCTTACCCTTGGCAATCAGGATATGAGCTTCCAGTTCAATCCTCCCGGCCACCAATTCTTCGGGTGCCTTGAACTTTAGACGCTTGGTGTAGTCTTCCACTGCGGCATCCATCATCTGTAACTCGTGCTCGGCGGCCTTAGACTGACCGCGCTGCGCGAAAGCGATTCCCAGTGCCCAATGGCGCCACGCCACTTGACGCGGTTTGTTAATTTCTGGAATCAGACGGCCTGCAAGGATGTCGTCCCAACGCTCTGCTTCAACTAATGTCCGTAACATGGAGAACCAGCCTTGCTTATAGGCGGTTTGGAAGTTGTCGAGTGCCGATGCTTCGCGAGGCGTCTGTGCAATCGCCAGTAGCTCTTTCGCTGCCTTAATCGCGGTATCGTAGTCGCCTTTGTAGATTGCCACAGTTGCCAGGTAATGGATGTTGTGACCGTGATGACCGCTACCGTAAAGCGAATCTGTGCTCATCCAATATCGTTCATTTACAGCAGCATCGGTGAAAGACTTCAACGCTTCCTCGAGCTTGCCAGTTTGTGAATAAATGTGGCCGGGCATATGGAGTGCGTGCGGAATATTGGTCACCAGTTCCGAATAACGCTTTGAACTGTCCCACGCTTCTTTGGCGAAGGAAGCCCCTTCCCAACCATGGATCACATAATGGTGAACCCCCGCATGGTTCGGTGCCTCAACCATTAACTGGGTGAGAATTTCAACCGCTTCCATTGTTCCAGGGCGAGCCTTGTGGCCTGGCATTTCATATCCGCCCATGATTTCGAGCGCAAGGTATGTACGCGCTTCCACTTCCTTGGGATATTTTGCAAGCAAAGCCCGTAAGCCTGAAACGTAATCGGCATCCACCTTCACTGTGTTTCCAGTACGGCGCGCGACGATGGAGGCGATGTAGAGTTTTTCCAGGTCAGTTGCTTTGGCAGAAAGCTCCTGTGCTTTGAGTGCCGCCTTGATAGCGCGATGTTCCGGGCTCAACGGCTGATATCCAGCAACCTCGCGAGCCTGATCAAGCTGAAAGCCGGGCCGATAATCGCCCGACGCAACCATGGCGACACCCCAATGCGGCATCGCAGCTTCAGGATCCAGCGCCGCAGCCTGCAAAAAGCTCCGCTCCGCTTCCCGCGCCCAGAAAGAGTGCATTTGCGCTACTCCCTGATTGAAAAACTTCTGCGCCTCAGGGTTGGATGTTGTTATGGGGAAGTTGAATTCGCCCTGGCCGGTGAGCAGCTTTGCCGGAAGTGAAGGCGCCACAGAGGAAGGCGGCGGAAAGCACATGTCTTTCGGTTTTTGGGAAAAAGCGAGAGCAGTAAATGTAAGTGCAGTTAGAAAGATGCGCATATCAATTTTTCTCCAGTACAAGACGAACAAGATCAGCCAGTTGCATCACAGGATAACGCGATCCTTCGATCCGGGCAACCAACCGGCCATCGGGACTAATAACAGCGGTTGCTGAAGTGTGGACAATTCCATCTTCTTCAGCCCAATAGATCAATCCGAAGCGCCCTGCCACTTCAGCTATTTGCGCCGGAGTGCCGGTGAGCATGTGCCAGCCAGTGCGGTCAGCTCGCCATGTTCTAGCATAACCGGAAAGCGTTTCCACTGTGTCATAGACCGGGTCCAGGGTGATAGAAAGCAGAACCAACTTTGTACCCATTTGTGTGGCAAATTTGCGCTGCAGGTAGGCGAAGCCAGCCGAAAGGCGAGGACAAACATCAGGCAGCGGGCAGCGGGTGTAGATGAAATTGACGACCACCGTTTTCCCGCGCAAAGCGGCCAAGCTTATCGGCGCGCCGGATTGATCAAGCAGCGTGAAATCAGGCATGGCTTGCTG
>JBBRJC010000378.1:0-4815 GCA_038220135.1 Bryobacterales bacterium
AAACTCACGCTCTAGGCGCTCTCGACGTTGCTTTGTGGGACTTGAAAGGAAAGGCTCTCGGCGTGCCAGTTTACCAACTCCTCGGCGGCCAATCGCGCGAGCATGTGGAGTGCTATTCCACCGGCTTCCCCGCCCAAGGAACGCCGAAGGAAGTGGCCAAGGCGTGCATTGAAGCAGGCTTCCGCGCCTACCGAATTTCCACCGATTCACGCGGCCCCATTATGGATCGCTTCCAGAACGTGAACAAGACGTTTGAGCTCTGTCAACAGGTGCGCGAAGGCGTCGGCCGTGATGGCGGATGGGCGATCGATTTCCACACCGAACTCGACATGCCCGATGCAGTTGCGCTGGCAAATAAAATCGAACATCTGCGCCCATATTTTGTCGAAGATCTGGTGCGCAGCGAAAATCCCGGCGTCTACCGCACGCTACGTCATCAGGTGAAGGTGCCGATTGCAGTGGGCGAGCAGTTCGGGCCGAAATGGGATTGGAACGAACTCATTGAAAACCACCTCATCGACTACGCTCGCGCTACAATTCCCAACGTCGGGGGCATCACTGAATTTCAGAAGATTGCCGCCATGTGCGAGACGCATTATGTCGGCTTGATTCCACACTTCACCGGCCCGATTTCCGAAGCCGCAATGGTTCACTGCTGCGCTGCATTTTCCGGCCCCGCTCTGATGGAGATGGTGATGGGTGGTACCCGCCCCTGGCCCTATTTGAACAATAGCTACGATCTTAAGAACGGTAAGCTGTGGCCAAACGAACGCCCCGGCCTCGGCGTGACAGTAGATGAATCGAAGCTGCAGCTCATTGGCGACTTCAAGGATCACTACGAACTAACGCCCTTGCTGAAGCGCCCCGACGGCTCCTACACTAACTGGTAGAGAACTATGCAAAACGAACCCAATCTAACTTCGCAGGAATTCAAACAATCACGGTCCCTCTGGGAAATATTTTATATTTCCCCTATTTTCAAGAGCTTGCCAAAATCGATCGGGTAGCACTTCCCACCCTCCTGCTAACTTTGAAGCAGGAAGACAAATTGCTGGCCAGCAACTTCCATCGGTTCAAGTCCGCGCGGTGAATCAAAATCTACCGGCGTTCAAAACGGAAATTCGAATTACAAACATGGCTGGGGAGTCATGAATGTAAGCTGAAAAAGCAGGCTGCTGGGCGGCAGTCAAGAGGATCAAGTGAGGAACGCCGGACGATCAACTTTGCGATAATTCGTCCGCGGGGCCGAATTGTCATTCCTCGAAATCCAACCTGAATTCCAAAGTTGAACAAGTTTGAAAGTCCTCTTCGCATAGGCATTTACGAATAACCCGTGGTGCGAAATCCATCCTCTTTCATGAGGAGCGTCCAATCTCCTCAACCATTGCCCCAAAAGTTCGCATGATGAACCGTCCGCTACTGCATCCGCCCCAGCACTCGTACTCTCCGCGATGCAAATAAAGTACCGCCACACTACTCGTACGTATAGCACCATCGAATCAAAAATTGAAAGCCCCGGAATAAATGCAGATTTCGTGTGTGATTTTGCACCTTCGCTACGTAACCAGAGTGATAAGGATCTATCCCAATGCTGAAACCTACTTACCTAATCTCATGTCACGCTATGCGACTGCTTCCGCTTCTGCTGCTATTACTGACATTTCAGCCTTCCTGGGCCGGACCCATCACTATCACTGAGATTGCTGCCGTGCTCCACATCGATGGCGTGAACAGCGGTCAATTCTCCAATGTCAGCCCCGAATATACTTCCTCTCTCGATGCTGATAACTACGGTTCCTACACCTTCAGCTTCACCAACACCAGTGGTGCGCAATTCAACAATGCCCGCATCACGCTGTTCCTCGATGCCGAAATTAACTATGTCCTAAAAGGCTTTCTCAATGAGTTCGGCACATTCTACTCACTCGCCCCAGTGCCTGGCTCGCCGGCATCGGTGCTGGTGGCAGATGCCTGGGAGATCGATGAACCTGGCTACGTTTTCGGCGATATCTACGCCCATCTGCTCTCTGGCGCGCTAGACAATTTCAACGCCATCCCCGATACAGCGCCCGATGATGTTTCATTCGCCCTTAGCTTCTTCCTCGGCGACATCCCCGATGGCGGCACTTTTAGTGTTACTGCATTCATTTCTCCTACCGATATCAGTGGATTTTCGCAGGCCGACGCTAGCACCGGTGATACCTTCTCCTGGAATGCTTATGCCGAAGTCAGCGGTTCCGGTGGCGGTTCACCGCCCCCTTCTTCCGTTCCCGAACCCGGTACTTTTCTCATGTTTGCCATCCCGCTTTTGTTGATGGCTTGGAAACGCACTGGCCTGAAACAACTGCAACGGGCCGCGCTTCCACTTCTGCTCGTTCTCGCCTCGGCCGCATTTGTTCAGGCCCAAACAACCGCGCGTTTTACCACCACAGACGACTTTCTACGTGGCAACATCGTCAACCTGAACTTGGGCACCCCCGGTGTCCTTCAGGTTAATCCCCCCACCGGTACGCAAACTTTCCCATTCATCAATATCGCTGCTTCCGGTAAAGGCACCATCATCCGAATCCATACCACCAGCGGCCAAGTCGTCGGTGAATACGCCACAGCTCCGGATGGATTTCCACACAACCCCTCTCGCACCACTGTCGATCTGGAAGGAAATGTCTGGGCAGGCAATCGCGATGCCAGTTTCTATGGCTTGGGTTCCGTTGTAAAAGTGGGACTCATCGTCGGTGGCACCCGCACCGACTCGAACGGTGTGGCTAATCCTGTTGGCGGCTACTTGAAAGCGCCTTTCCTCTCCAATACCTGCGTCGATCGCAACCATGACGGCCTGATTCGCACTTCCCGCGGTTTGGGCGACATTCTTCCCTGGACGAATGTCACCGACGGCGAAGGCGGTGGTCAATCAGCCGGTGTTGCCCTTGGCGGCCCGGCGTTGGTGGAAGATGCCACCGACGAATGCATCCTGATTTACCAGACCACGCCCGGCACCAATACTCGCCACGTCACCGTCGACGCGCAGAATAACGTCTGGGTGGCTGGATACCCTTTTTCCGTTTTGCTGTTCGCTAAGTTAGACGGCCGCACCGGCCAAATTTTAGATCAATTCGACCCCCGCACATTTGGCTGCGGCGGCTATGGCGGTGTGGTTGATAAACAGGGCATCCTCTGGTCATCCAGTCCAATCGAGGGTAAGTTACTCAGATACGACCCGGTAGCGAGAAACGGTATTTGCACGGATATTCCTTACGCCTATGGCATCGGCATTTCGCCTATAGGCGACTTGTGGACCGCCAGTTACGGTCTGAATCAGATGTTCCGAATCGCCCCAGACGGCACCATTCGAAGTTCCTATCCAGTGAACGTTGAGCCCGGGGGACCAACCGGAACTGCCGTCAACCCAGTGGACAGTCACGTCTGGGTGGCCAATCGCTTTAATCACACTGTTTCTCATCTTGATGCCGATGGCCGCCAACTGAAGGTAATTCCCGTCGGATTGACACCCACCGGCGTCGCGGTAGATTCCAACGGCAAGATCTGGGTCACCAATTTCAACTCCTGGAATACAATGCGGATCGATCCCGCCGGTGGGCCGGACGGCCTCGGTGCTGTGGAACTCCAAATTGATTTGCAGTCGCCTCCCGGTACAGACCGCACTAATCTTGGTGCCTACCCTTACAACTATTCCGATATGACAGGCGTGATCGCCATCGGCTCAACTTCGCCGCAAGGCGCGTTCAATGTCGTTCAGGATTCCGGTCAGGCCGGCAACACCTGGTCGCTTGTTGAGTTCAATACCGAAGCAGGTGCGCTGATCCCTGCCGGTTCCTCCGTGAAAGTGGAAGTCCGGGCCAGCGACAACCCCGCCAGTTTTCCCGACTATGCCGAAGTGCAGTCTGGCGTGCGTTTTCAGAAAGTCGGCCGCTACATGGAAGTGCGCGTAACCTTGCGTGCCAATGCGGCTGGCCAGTCGCCTGTCTTCACAAATATCAATCTCTTCGGGGAGCGCAAAATCGAAGATCTGCTCACCCGTTCCAAAGACGCAGCCGTTGATGTGCTTTGGACTCCGCTTCCCCAGGCTTACGCCTACAATATTTACCGGCGCACAGAAGGCGGAACCTTCGCCCGAATTCGTCAGACATTTATTCCCACCTCAGGCACCACCGCAACATTCTCCGACCTCGGCCTGCTTAATGCCACGCCGTATTACTACATGGTCCGTTGGGTTGATCGCAATGCAAACGAATCGCCCGATTCCATCATCCCTTCAGCCACCGGCACCGCCCGGGCATTGCGCGGACAAACACCACCCACAATTCTGTCGGCCCCAGTCGTTACAGGCATGCAAAGTACGCCCTATTCGTACCTCGTGCGAGCCAGCGATCCAGACACCGGTGATCGCATTTCCTACCTTCTCACAACCTTCCCAACCGGCATGACGATCGACGTCAATACCGGTCAAATCAATTGGACACCGCAGCCCACACAAACGGGTCCGCAGCGTGTTTTGGTTCGCGTGCAGGATCTTGGCGGGCGCTTCGCCACGCAGCAGTTTGACATCGCGGTCTCGGCCCTGCGCACTAATTTCAATCCTGCGTTCAGCACCACGCCGCCAACCACTGGTACGGTCGGCTACCCCATCATTTACAACAGCCGCGCTACAGATCCCAATGAAGGCGATGTGCTCACCTACGCACTCGAACTCGGTCCCACCGGCATGACCGTGCGCGCCTCAGACGGCCAATTGCGTTGGACTCCCGGCGCTGCTCAAACCGGTCCGCAGCCTGTTGCTATTCGCGTCAACGACGG
>JBBRJC010000379.1:0-4814 GCA_038220135.1 Bryobacterales bacterium
CGTGGCGTTTATGTGATGCTGCGTCGCGCTGGTGTGCAGCTTGGTGGAGTTGAATTGCACATCAAAGGCGAGGTGCCGCTGGGTGCTGGCTTGAGCTCATCAGCATCCATTGAAGTGGCAACCGCTGCGGCGTTGCTTGCCGTTGCCGGTGCTCCACTGCCGTCGAAAGAACTGGCTTTGCTTTGCCAAAAAGCAGAGAATGAATTCACTGGCGCACAGTGCGGAATTATGGATCAATTCATCGCAGTGTATGGCGTGGAAGGCAACGCGGTGCTGATCGATTGCGAATCGCTTGATCACAAACTGGCGCCAATTCCTGAAGGCATGAGTCTTGTGATTGCAAACACAATGGTGAAACATGCGCTCACTGGCGGCGAGTATAATCAGCGCCGAATGGAATGCGAAAGTGCTGCGCGCAAAATGGGTGTGCAATCACTTCGGCATGCCACTTTCAACATGCTTCAGGATTCGCAGCCGCAGTTGACCGATACTGAATATCGGCGTGCACATCATGTGATCACCGAGAATGTTCGCGTGCGCGGGTTCATCAACACGCACCCGATTCGCATGGGGTTATTGATGGCTGCGAGCCACTATAGCCTGCGTGTCGATTTTGAGGTGAGTTGCCCGGAGTTGGACGCCATGGTGGATATGGCGCAGGAACTTCCGGGGCTGGTGGGCGCGCGTATGACCGGTGGCGGTTTTGGCGGATGCACCATCAACATTGTGGAAACCGATTGCGTGGAACCATTCACCAAAGGTTTGTTCGTCGGGTACAAAAACTACACAGGAATTGAACCGCAAATCATCGTCACCAAGGCATCCCAAGGAGTTCACCAAATCGAATGAACGGGCTTGATTTGAACGAGCAACCACACCGCCGTTGGAATCCGCTGAAACGTGAATGGGTGCTGGTATCGCCGCATCGGGCCAAGCGTCCATGGCAGGGACAAACGGAGGCGACGGCTTCGTTTCGGCAGCCTTCGTATGATCCGCAATGCTATTTGTGTCCTGGCAATACGAGAGCAGGCGGGCACCGCAATCCGAACTACGAAAAGACTTTCGTCTTTACCAATGATTTTGCCGCCCTTAAGCCTAACGTACCGGCCGACCATTACGATCGTGGGGAATTGATGCAGGCCGAAGGCGAATCTGGCGAGTGCCGGGTGATCTGCTTTTCACCGCAACATGACTTAACGCTGTCTCGAATGGAGCTTAGTGGAATACGCGAAGTTGTTGATATATGGGTGAGCCAATATGTTGAGTTTGGCGATAATCCGGAAATCAACTCAGTTCAGATTTTTGAAAATCGTGGTGAGATGATGGGTTCCAGCAATCCGCATCCACATTGCCAAATCTGGGCCAATCGTTCAATCCCCAATGAACTGGCGGTGGAAATTGATTCTTTCGCCGACTACTATCACCGTATTGGGCGCTCGCTGCTGGCAGATTATGCGGCGATGGAAGATGAACGAGTGGTGTCGGAAAATGAGCACTTTTTGACGGTGGTTCCGTTCTGGGCGGTATGGCCTTTTGAAACGATGATCATTCCGAAAGTACACATGACGGGCATCGACAAAATGAGTGTGCCCGAGCGCGACAGCTTTGCCGAAGCGATGCAGAATATCACGCGGCGTTATGATGCGCTGTTCAGTGTTCCCTTCCCCTATTCAAGCGGCATTCACCAGCGGCCTACTGATGGCGAAGAGCATGAAAGTTTTCATTGGCATATGCACTTCTATCCGCCGCTGTTGCGGTCGGCGACGGTGCGCAAGTTTTTGGTTGGTTACGAAATGATGGGCATGCCGCAACGCGATATCACGCCGGAAGCTGCGGCCGTCAAGTTACGCGAGTTGTAGAGTGATCACTGCGCGTTTGGCCCTAAAAACTTACCGCTAAATGCAGGGCTAAGACCGGCATAGCCTTGCGACTGGTCGCAAAGCTTGCCATCAATGGGAGGAGACTCATCTGAATAATGCTCTTCAAAATAGGCGGGGAAAAGATCGGGGACCGGTCTTTTACCCAGCCTGCATCGCCTTAAGCCTAAATTCCGAAGTTGGTCGCTGAGTTAGATGTCGGTCCGTCGGATGGATTTCGCCACAGGGGTTATTCGTAAATGCCTGGGGGAAGCTTCGGCAAAAGTGACGACGCGGCAGACACGAGTGTCCACGCAAAGTTGGACTAACCGACTTGTTCATCTTCGGAATTCAGGTTAAATTCTTCTAGCCGCGGCTAACCATGTCCCAAGTCATTTCGCGCCCTTCAACACAGGCTTTGAGCGCCATCACTGCTGTAAGCGAAGATTCCGCGCCCCAAACGGCCGCGTTTTCAACTTTGCCTGTGCGGACGCCGTCCACGAATTGATCCACGTTGTCTTTGGTGATGTCGTACTTGGTTTCCACCACTTCATTCGGCTTGCCCGGACGGAAAATTGTATAGCCTTTGCGGCCTACATTCACCACGCCATTGGCACAGACAAAAGTTTCTGAAACATCGTTCCAGCCTGGGTTTCCAAACTGATTTGCGGCGTAACTGCAAATCGTTCCGTCTGCAAATTGGAAGCTCAAACTGAGGTTGTCGTAGACGTCGCCAATCTGCGTTCGCGACATGCGGCTACCATAGCCACTGACCCGAACCGGATGCGTACCCATAAACCAATTGACCACGTCGATGTTGTGGCAGTCCTGTTCAATCAAAATGTCGCCAGACAATTCGCGATAGAAAAACCAGTTGCGGATCTTCTCTTCCGATGCCGCATGGCCGGACTTAATCGCAGGTCCGCCGCCCATCCAGGCTGCGCGAATCTGCTTGATTCCGCCCAGTTCCCCGGACTTCACAATCTCGTAAGCCTTGCGGTAATCCTTGCCATAACGCTGCTGGAAATCCATGCTGATGCGCTTGGTTGGATCGGCCTTTTTCGCTGCACGCATTACGCGATGGCAGCCTTCCAAATTCACACCGGCGGGCTTTTCGAGAAAGATATGCTTCTTTGCGTTCACAGCCAGTTCAAAGTGCTCTGGATGCAAAAACGCGGGCGTCGCGATTAGCACTGCGTCAACGTTGCTTGCCAGAACTGCGTGAATGTCTGCATAGCGTTTGGCACCGCTATATTTAGCTGCAGCTGCGGCAAATTTATCCTCGTAAATATCGGTAAATCCGGCTACGCGGGCCAATTCATTCTGCGCGAAAATGCCGCTCACATACATGCCGCGGCCACCGCAGCCGATCAGACCGAGGGTCATCGCCGAGTTCGCCTGCGATCCGCGAACCTGTTCCGGCTTCACAAACATGAGTCCCGTCGCAGCGGCGGCTGATGCGCCAACAAAGCTACGGCGAGTGGTCAACTTGGATTGCTCTTGCATTGCTATCTCTCCTAAAACAATCGACGGCCTTTGAGTTCCTCGTCGATGATCGGCTTCAAGGTCTGCGGATCAATCGTCGCGTTATACTTCTTGCCGTTGACGAAGATGGTAGGCGTCCCCTCTACGCCGAATTTTTCCCCTTCGGCCAACTCTTTGCTGACCAACTGTTTGATCTGCGGGGAGTCTATTGCGGTCGTAAACCTGGTCATGTCCAGGCCCTGTTCTTTGGCCCAAAGCATGATATTGCCACGTGAAAGGCTGCGCGTGTTTTGGTAGAACTTGTCGTGCATCGGCCAAAACTTGCCCTGCTCATGAGCGGCTAGCGAGGCTGCTGCGGCAAGACGCGCGTTGCTATGATTGTCCAGCGGAAATTGCTTGAAAACCAGGCGGACATCATTCGGGTACATCTTCATCAGAGCATTCAAATTGCCTACAGCGGTGGTGCAGTAAGGGCATTGAAAATCGGAGTATTCAACGATAGTTACGCGGGCATTTTCCGGCCCTTTCGATGGAACTCCTTTCACCGGAATTTCTACCGGATCCCACAACACTTTACTGCGCATAGCGGCGTGTTTGGCCAGATCGGTGTTGGCGATAAATCGGGTCATCTCAGCCTCGGAGCGATCTCCCGCGGCGGATTTGGCGATGAGGTTGGCGAGCGTCTTGCTTTGGGCGCAACCGGGATCTTCCACACGGCACTGGGCCAGTTTCATGGAGCAGCCACAGGTGCAATCCACGGTTCGCAGCACTTTCAGCCCACGCTGTTTTTGCACTGGCGTGGCGGCACCCCAAACCACGTCAGGTAAGTCAGTCTTAGTAGCCCAAGTTTGTGCAAAGAGGGCCAGGGCAATGAGAAATAATCCTGCAACGAGTCGCATACCTATATTATTGACCGATTTGGGCCCCGGTTATCCATCCGATAAAAATTATCACTGGGCTGGAGCCTTTACAGGGCTTGAGGGGGCGGTCATACTTGGATCAGGAGCCCGCTTCCCTCCTTCTTATCGCTCAGCGTTGAGCGTTCCAAACACAGATTTAAACAGGACCCCTAGGTTATGGGAAAAGTGTATCTGCTGGGCGCAGGCCCTGGCGATCCGGAATTGTTAACGCTGAAGGCGTTGCGCATTCTGGAAAAAGCCGATGTTGTGCTTTACGACCGATTGGTGAGTGCGGAAATTCTTGCACTGGCAAACCCCGCAGCCTTGTTGATTCACACAGGGAAGCGACACGGGGAACAGGAAGCGATTCAAAACGAAATTAATGGATTGATGCTGGAACATGTCGGCATGGGCCGCGTGGTGGTGCGCCTGAAAAGTGGCGACCCGATGGTGTTTGGACGTGGTGCTGAGGAATGGGTGCTACTGCGCGCGCATGGCGTGGAAGTGGAAATTGTGCCAGGCGTAACGTCGGCCATTGCGGTGCCGGAGCTTGCGGGCATACCGATGACCTGCC
>JBBRJC010000380.1:0-4808 GCA_038220135.1 Bryobacterales bacterium
TGCAGGACGATCCAGTGAATTATTATGATCCCGAGGGGTTGAACCTCGAAAATCTAGAAAACTTAATTCGCTCAGATCCTGGCAGTAACCGAAGTTTCTTCGGTATCCTCAGTATAACGAAGTGGGTTGAAGGCCTCCTGACATCTCCCTATTTCCCCGGTTTTGGGCCACCAAACTCTTCGGCGCCCGTTGGAGGTAGTGGTGGAGGTGGAGCAGCGCCAAATCTAGGCGACGCAAGAGAGATGTTTAAGAACGGAGCGGCGAGATTGGCTCGAAACAACTTTGCAGCGAGGAAAGAGTGTAAGGATGCTCAATGGGAGTTGGGTATTACAACTGACCCTAAACTACTTGGAAAAGTGCAACACATGGCCGAAGTCTTCGACTCTTCCAATGTTGCGGATGGCACAAATTCTACCCTTGACGTCGGCACTTTCGCCGGTCTAACACCCATCGGGCGAACGATCAGTGACATATTCAACAAACAACCTCAAACCTCAATAGTGTCGTCGTCCGCGAATTCCACCATATTCGTAGCTCCAGCAGGCTCGGATTCTATAACAATACAGCCAGGGGCGCTGCCATAGTAATGCACGAATTATTGCACCAAGCTGGTTTGGGCGACGATTACTTCATGAGTAGACTGTTCGGAAAGACTTGGGAGGCCGATGGCAGGAATACCGGAGCGATCGACGGAGCGTTGACTATATGTTTCTAAGCTTACTTCATAAAATCAATCGAAGGGTTTCTCGTCGTTCCCTCCTTTACCTGACTTCTCTCATGGGCGTTCGCGGTGATACCGAAAAATCCAAAGTGACGCTTAAACTTGTAAAAAAGGATGGGAGTTCAGCGACCACATACACCCTTCGATCTTTTAGGAGCGCAAGGGGGGAGGAATACAAACACCTATTTAAGGGGTTGGTGGCTGAAGGGATTCCGCTTGGCCGTTACGATGTTGAGTTGGCAACGTCAGCCCGAACAACAAGAGCAACCATTACTGTCGGCTTTCCAGTTCAACTTGTAGTCATTGATTGTGAGCCATTTTGTTGTATTGAACGCAATGGGCCTCGGATAACCAACGGGAAGGTAGTCGGATTGAGAAACCCGGCGAAATATTGGATACGTGTCGTGACATTGTTCAGCGATTATGGAAGTACGCAAGTTTCGGAAATTCGCGATGACGGAACGTTTACGCTCTATCAATTAAGGGATGGTCGCTACCTAGCCATCGTACTCAATGAAGGGAAAATCATTGGAATACCGGAGTTTTCAATTTCACTGGCAAAGGATAATATATTGCTGGATCTTTCAAAGCAGAACGTACTTTGAAGGTCGAAGAACTAGGACGGGGGAATCTGGGACGGGGGTGTCATTACCGTAATTAACATCTGTAACGTCATCTCCTTCCTCCTCAAGTGGTACTCTCAGCATCACAGTACCAGTCAGAGCGATCACGCCCCGCCGCCCGATATTTCTCCTTTCCTACCCATACCTTACAAACCCAGCCCCGCAGCCCCCTCGCGCCCCCTGCTACTCTCGAAACCAGAAAAGGCAACTCATCGCGGTTGCCTTTTCCCATTTCAAAACCCAAGGAGCCCACCATTATGTCCACCGCCGCACAAATCACCGCCAACCAACTCAACGCCCAATCATCCACCGGACCCCGCACCGCCGAAGGCAAATCCGTCGTCTCCCAAAACGCCACCAAGCACGGCCTTACCGCATCCTACCCCGTAATTCGCACCCCTGAAGAACAAACCCAATTCGACGAAATGTCCGTTGCTTTCCTGGAAGAACTCCGCCCCTACACTCCGTCAGAACAAACCCAATTCAAGCAGCTAGTCCTGGCCGCCTGGAATATCGACCGTTGTCATCGCCTAGAAGCCGAACTCGCCCTAACCACCGGCATCGACCCACTCATCGACGAAACCCAATCGAAAACCCTAGCCCGCATCGAAGCCTACCGCCTCCGCGCCGAACGCCTTTTCCACCGCAACCTAAAGGAATTAAAGACCCTAGACAAGAATCGCTACATCCCGCAAATCAAACCCAATTTCCCAACGCCCATCTACTTCTCCGGCCCCCGCACCACCCCAAAAATAGGCCGCAACGAACCATGCCCCTGCAAATCCGGCAGAAAATTCAAATTCTGCTGCATCGACAGCCAGCCAACCCAATCCTTTGCAAGCGACCAGTTGTAAGTGAAAAATAAAAATAAGGCAATCTGGAAATCAGCGCAGGTCCACAGCCACTACTCTGCCCAAAAGCCGTTCACCCGAAACCTAAACGCCGCCGGATGGGCTCGGTTTGGCTTCGGAACTCAACTTGAACTGTTCAAACGCGGCCAACATTTGCGCCCGAAGCTCTTGCTTCACCGGTCCTGGCAACACCGCTTCCGGAGCCGCCTTCACCATGCCGATACTCTTTTTCAAGCTCTCCACAAACGCCACACACGGCTCGCAATCCTCAATATGCTCCGCCATTTCCGCGCACAAATCCGGAGCCAACTCGCCATCCAGATACTCCGACAACTTCGCAAATATTTCGCTGCATTCCTTGTTCGTCATCGTTGGCCCTTCAAATACCCATCCAATTCCTGCCGCACCGCCAGCCTCGCCCGATGCAGCCTCGTCTTTACAGCGTCCTCGGCAATATCAAGCACTTCAGCAGTCTCCTTCGTGGATAGCCCTTCAACATCCCGCAACAGTAATACCGGCTGGTACAGATCCGGCAATTTCCGGATTGCCGCCCGCAGCGCCTCGTTCAACTCCTCGCTGATCGCCGCCTGCTCGGGAACCTTCTTCCAATCCGCAAGCTCACGGCCCAACGGCTGCAACTCATCCAACGAAATTTCCGCAACCGGAGCAAACACACTCTTTCGACGCTTCGACGCACACACATTCCGCGCAATCCGGAATACCCACGGCCGCACATGCTCTGCATCGCGCAATTGGGGAAAACTGGTGAAAATTTTCAACAGCGTTTCCTGCGCCACCTCTTCCGCATCTTCCCGATGTCCGCACGTCAGAAAGGTGAAGTGAAACAGCTTTTTATGGAACAAATTAACGAATGGTTCAAAAGCCTCGCCATCGCCAGCCATCAGCCTTCGCGCCAACTCAACTTCACTGGAAATTATTTGCTCATTCACTTATCCGACTGTAACAGGCCGCAGCACTGCAACGGAAATGGAGGGTGCATGCAGCAGGGTATTGTGGATCAGGCATTTCTTCACCGCCCTTTCCAACCCTTCAATATGCTGCTCCTGGTCAATGCCCGGCGCTTCCACGGAAATTACAAACGAACCCAATCTTGCCGGCTGCGTCGCCTTTTCGGCGTGCACGTCCACGCTAAGTCCTTTAGTTGGAAGGCTTCGTGCTTTCAGATATTCCACGGCGTAGTAGGCGGCACAGGTTCCCAGAGATGCCAGCAACAATTCCGGCGGCGTCATCCCCAGATCCTGTCCACCCGCCCCAATCGGTTGATCCGATTCCAGCCGGTGTCCACGAGTTTCTGCTTCAAACCGAACCCCGTCTTTATATACAACCTTCAGTTCCATTTGTGCCTCTACAAAGAAAGATACGTTATTTCGAAGAAGGTGACGAGAAAATTCCGGTTTATCAAATCCAGTACCCTATTAACTCACGTAACACTTCATAGAACCAGCAGGCAGATCAACCGCTGGCTCAAAGGAATACGCAAACGATGAAAATGCTAAAACTTTCCAAAAACCTGATCGCAATGACCTTACTCGCCGCGGCTGGAACCACTGTATATGGTTCCAGCCATCGCGAAGCTCTTGCGGTCCTCAACGAACCCTGTGCCGATAATACGGATACTTATTCCTGGGTGTCTAACGGCGCTCACGACAAGCTTTACCTGATCATGAATTTCAACCCGCTGCACGAACCCGGCCAAGGTAATCAGGGCCTGCGCGCTTGCAACGGCTACCGTTACGAATTCCACATAGGCAAGGGCACCAGCTTAAAGGACAGAATTGTCTATCGCGTCGAATTCACCAATACCTTGAAGGCAGCAAAGGCTCCAGGCCCCAACGATCCTCTCGGCGGCGGTAACGAACTGCTTTGGCAACTCACCGGCGGCACCGAAACCATGACCGTCACCCGCGTTTCCGGTTCTGAAAATCAGTCTGAAGGCGATGTCGTACTTGCTAAAGATGTGCCCGTTCTCCCCAACAACCACGGCCCTCAGACCGACCGTTTGGTTTACGGTCTGGGCGCATTCAAGGGTTACGATTCCGGCGATGCATCCAGTCGCGAAGTTGGTCTCTATGACCAGGCTTTTGTCGACACCTACATTCAGCGCCTATCTAACGGTGGCAAAGTGATCGCCGGCCAATTCGACGATCCTTATCAACTCGATGAAAAGGGAATTTTCGATCTCGTGAACTTGAACCGTGACGATCTCGGCGGAATCCGTGGCGCTCGCCGCGCTCCGGGTAAGGACATTTTCACTGGCTTCAACCTCTTCTCCATCGCGCTTGAAATTCCGATGGCCGATGTTTACCCACAAGGCATTCCTCACAACGGTGTTGGCCTCGCAACTTCCACAGATGCTCTGCTCCGTGTATGGTCCAGCATCAGCCGCCAGGCAACACAGACCGTTGATGCCGGAAACATCATCACCGGCTTGAAAGCTTCCGGCAATTGGGTACAGGTTGGCCGCAATGCTCTTCCTTTGTTCAATGCAGGCCTCGTTGGAACGCAGCGCCAAACTCAATACTTGCGCTCCAATCCTGCCAATGACGTCTCCAACTTCGGTGCCGATATTCTCTATCCGGTGCTGGTGCGCAA
>JBBRJC010000381.1:0-4803 GCA_038220135.1 Bryobacterales bacterium
GGTGAACGGGGTGTGAAACTTTTCCAGAATACGATGCCCGTGTTCCAGCGCTTCTTCGTTGGATTCAAACCCAGTGAACAAAACCACGAATTCATCGCCGCCCACGCGGGCCAGAACTTCACCGGGTGACATGGCAGATTGTAGTCGCTCGCCAACCTGTTCCAGCAGTAGATCGCCAATCGAATGGCCCAGGGAATCGTTGATAGGCTTGAACCGGTCCAGATCAAGAAAGCCCACGCCAAGATTTTTCCCTTGAGAGGCCACCCGCTCGATAAATTCCGGTAAAAGCGATTCCAGATGATTCCGGTTAGGCAGCCCTGTGAGCGAATCATGCTTGGCCTGATAAGCCAGGGTGTCGGTCATGATGCGGTGCTCCAGCGCAATGCCGGCGATGCTGGCTGCCGGTTGGATGCACTCCATGTACCGGTCCATATCGGTCCCTCTGCGATAAAGTACGGAAACCACACCCAGCACTTTTCCTGTTGCAGAAAATATCGGCTGTGCCAGACATTTCTCTACCTCAAGCTTGGCTCGCAGTTCCGGGAACGCTGCCCAGAAATGGTCCAGCAATGCTACGCCAGCGATAGCCCGAGTGCGGTTGAGCACTGCATCCCAACAAATGCCAGCCGCCATCGCGATGCCATTGGTGCGGAGCGCGTGATAATATTCAGCCGGCAAGCTGGGCGCGGCTTCGCATATGAGCTTAATTCCCTGCACCTGAAGAATGGAAACATAGCTGTTGGGAATTTGCCGTTCCACCATGCTTGCTAGCGACGTCATGATTTCTGGCGTCGGTGCGTTTCTGCCAATCAGTTCCAAAATACGATTCCGGTCCTGTCCCAGAAGCATTGTGCGTTGTTCAATGGATATGTCACGCAATACCGCAATACAGTGGAGTAGCTTACCGGTACCATCCAAAATCGGTTCACACCGCAGATCGAACCATCGGGGAGACCCATCGCGAGCCTCAATTTCAAATACCGCCTGGGCTGACTCTCCCTTGAGAATCGTTGTGCCAATTTCCTTGCTGACCCTCCGGTTATTCGGCGTCAGTTTGTCGATGATCACAGAGACAAGTTGGCCGGCCAACGGCACATCCACCCTGCCATAAAGCTTTCGCATAGCCGGGTTGGCATACCGAATCAACGCTGTCCCAACATCCGAAGTTTTCGGCGTAATTATTACCACAGCGTCGTGCGCTTCAGCAATGGCTGACTCAAGCAGTCGAAGTTTTTCTTCCGCTGCTCTTCGCTGCGTGATATCGCGTGAATTGATGACAATGCCGCGCACATCGGAATCGGCAAGCAGGTTGTTCGCTACCGCTTCAACGTGAACGATGCGGCCGCTGGCAGATCGAAAGCGGAAGTCAACCGCTGAATGTTGCCCTGGAATCGATCGCCATCGCTCCATTTCAGCAGCAAGGGCGGTACGGTCACCTTCTTCGATATAGGAAACTAACTTGGTGGCAACCCAGGAATTCGGCGCGATTTCCAGTTCACGAATAAAGGAAGGGCTGGCATAAGAAAGGCGGCCCGATTCATCAAGCACACAAATAAAATCCGCAGCATCTTCAATCAATGATCGAAATTGCTGCTCGCTACGAAGCAGTTCCTGTTCCGCCTTTTTCCTTTCCTTATCCATAAGCACTTCGTAGAGATTCCGGCCAACAATCTTAGCAAGAAGTTCCAGAATTTCGTTTTGCTCCGCGCTGAAACTATCCTGTGCCGACGCAGTATAGGAAAATAACGCGAGAGTACCAAGGCTTCGCTTTCCAGCTATGATTGGCGTGGAAAAAATAGCTGGTTCGGTTTCACTCAATTCGCGAATGAATGTTGTTTGAACTTGACGCACCGCTTCAGCCGGAAGATCCGCCGCTGCCAAACCATCCGGAAAACTGCGCAGAATCATTGGCTGGCCCGTCGCCAAAAATTCTACAATCGCTCCATGCGACATGCCAAGCAATTTGCAGCCTGTGGCCAGAGCATCATCCAGAAAACTCCGCAGATCCAGTTTGCTGATCGTGCTCAGGCGATGCAATTCACGCAAACCTTCACTAAACTCGCGAAGCCTGCTTTGTGCTTCACGCTTCTCCGTAATATCTGTAAAGGAAACAACAATAGTGTGTGGAACGCTTGTCCCTGCAGTCAAAATTGGTTGCGCATTCACGCTCAGCCACAGGTATTGTTGGTTGCATCGTTTCACTCCAATAATCACGTTCGATTGCGCGGCGCCTGTTGTTGCCGTAACTGAAGTGGGCAACTCATCGAAGGAAATGCGCGAAGCATCCTCCCTGAAAAGTTCGATCCCCGAATCTCCAAGCGCCCGCCCAATCAGGCCCGCCGTGCCGTCGAACATACGGCAAGCACTTTCGTTCGCAGCAAGAATTACGCCCGCTGTATTAACCAGCAACACTCCTTCACTAAGAGCAGCCACTGCCGTGCGATGCTTTTCTTCGCTTTCCAATAAGGCTTCCCGCGCAGCGATGGTTGACCGCAAATCTCTACCTATGATGGCTACACCTAACGGATCGGTTTTTGCAGGGTCATGCACCAGGAAGCATTCCAACTCCACCTGAATAGCACTGTTCCCATTAGCAGGCAGCATGCCGGCGGAAAAAGATACCCGGCCCTTTTCTTTGATTTCCAGCAGCGTTGGAACCTGCTCCTGCCCTGGCGTGAACAAGCCCTCCCATTGGACGCTTTCAATCTTCGTATCTGCCGCGCCTAACAACTCACGCCCTGCCGCATTAATGTAAAAACAGTTCCCCAGTAGGTCAACCATGGCGATCAGTTCGCCGGAGTTTTCCACCAACGATGCCAATGTATGACGCTGCTTTGCCTGATGCTCCCGGTCAAATTCTGCCGCAGCTCTTCTGGCAAATACTCTCAACACAGATTGGATCGTGCGAGAGTAAATCATCGGCTTCAAGCCAATCATTCCAAAAACACCGGCAGACTCACCTTTGGCGTCGCGCAGCGGGATCCCAAAATAACTCTGTGCCTTCAGCGATTCAACCAAAGGCTCATCAGGAAATCGCGCGCCAAGATCCCTTGGAACAAACAATTCACCGCTATCGATGACTGCCCCACAAGGGCAATTATCAAGGCAATAGGAAATGTTCGGTTGCACCACGCCGCCGATAGCAAGCACGGAAGTTCGACCGGCGCGAACTTTGCGCTCGGCAACAGACACAAAGCAGTAGCAATCGGGAATCACATTGCTCAGGCTGACAACCAACGTTCTCAGGAATTCTTCACCCTCCACACCAATGGTGTCGCGAATGACTACTTCCAGGGCTCGTTGCGTGAGCAGGTTTTCGGTAACGTCCCGCGCAAATCCCTGAAAGCCGCTAGGTCGCCCCATCTCAGTCAGCAAGCGCACCCGCACCGACAAAATAACTTGCACGTTGTCTGCCGTAAACAGCGTGATCTCCAGATCGGCCGGTGATCCACCTCCCAGCAACTGCGTCTTCAACAGACGTATCTTGCCCTCATCCCCATCAATCACCAAATCGGCCAGATTCAATTCAAGCGATTTCGCTCTGCTATATCCAGTCATCGAAGCAAAGGCATGATTTACAGCTGTGAAATTACCATCCAGATTGCAGATAAAGATCGCATCGGCCGCATTCCGGAACAGTTCCTCGTAATAGTACTGTTCAAATAATTGCCGCTCCAGAAGCGTAAACCAACGAACTTGCGATGCTGCCGATTGCGCCAGACCGACTAACTTATCATGATCGTCAGCCGTCCACCGCCGGGGCTCTTCATCGATTAGCGTGAGTGCCGCAAACGGACGATTGCCCTCATCCAGCAGCGCGATCCCTGCCACTAACGCCCCAGTGTGATCCCGCTGATGAACCACGCTTCCCTTCGCACTAACCAATGCGGGAACCAAACCAACATACGCGCCATGGCCATGACTGGGCGCACCGAATACAATGCTTCGGCTCACAGTGCCATCTTCTACCAGTAAGTGAATCGCTGCGGCGGGGAATTCCATTTCACCACTGATAGTTTCAATCAGCGGTAATAGTGATGTTGCAGCTTTCGGTTTCTTGTCCAATGGAACAAGTGCCCTTTTGGTTGCCGTCGTGGACATTCCAATTGAAGTCCAGGTACAAAAAACGCTTCGAGGTTGCCAGCAAACAGGCATGCCACTCATCGCTTCAATGGCAAATGAGTCAACCACAAATACACAAATGTGCTGATCGCCACAATCAACGCATGAGGAATTGTGACGGCCTGGACATTCGATATCGCCAATTCAGGCCGGCTCAGACTGGGGGATCTGAACCGAATAAGCTCGAAAATGATAAACACCGCGTTCTTCACTGCCCGGACTAATCCTCCTCGCAGAAGTAAATAGCCGATTACTAAAACGCCCCCCAGCACTGCTGTAATGATCCACAGGTAAAACCAATTCGGAAATCCAGTGATAGCCCCAATCGCAGCCATCAGCTTCAGATCTCCTGCCCCCCGGCCTTGTAGAAGGTACAACAGAATATATATCACAAATGCGCAGAGAAATCCCAGAATAGAATTAATAAATCCTGCAAAGCCGTACCAGTAGGAGTTCCCAAATAGTCCACAGAGTGCTGCAATGGAGACAGCCCAATTAGGGATTTTCCTTGAAGAAACATCGGTTACTGCGGTCGCCATGCAAAGCAGGATCAGTACAATTTCCAGAAATGGAGGTAGCCTGTTCATTTGAAATGGACTCAAAGTACCTAGGAGATCTTAGGCCTTTTCTTATGCCAGCTTGTACGATTTTGAAACTCTTTGCCAATTGCGAGAATCTGAT
>JBBRJC010000382.1:0-4793 GCA_038220135.1 Bryobacterales bacterium
TCGGCTGGGCTGGATTAGTACCACTCTGGTGACCTTGGCCGCATGCTGCACGTATTTGTCGTTCCTGATTTTCCTTGATCTTTCCCAATACGTGGTGGCTTGGAGTGAGCTTGCACTAAGACTTTGCTTTCTCCCAGTGGCAGGCTATTTAACCTATGTACTTGCTGCTGATAATCGGGAAGGCACGATGCGTGCGCAATCTGTGGCGGAGCAATTGGCTGCGGCTAATCAAAGCTTGCAGGAAGCCGAGGCTGCCATTCGCCGCTCCGAACGTCTGGCTGCGTTGGGGCAATTGACGGCAGGGCTTGCGCACGAGCTACGCAATCCGATGGGTACCATTCGTGCCTCGTCGGAAATGCTGCGAAAAACTTTGAGCGGCACCGATAATGATGTTGCTTTGGAAATGGCCGGCTTTATTCAAAGTGAAGTGGATCGTGCTAATTCGTTGATCACGCGCTTTCTGGAATTTGCGCGCCCTGTGCCGTTGCGGCGGCTTCCCGTGAATTTGGCCGATGTTTTGGACCGCGCAGTGGCGCAATATGAACGCGGCGGCACTACGCTGGATGTATCTATCTACAAGAATTATGCTCCCGACATTCCGCTAATGAATTTGGATAGCGAGTGGATGGAGCGAGTTGTTTATAACCTTATTTTGAACGCGGCCCAAGCCTCTCCGGCAGGTGGTGTGGTTACCATCAAGACTCGCAATCTGAGCGGGCAAGCGGAGATTTCAGTGATTGATCGCGGCTCGGGCATTGATCCGAAGAATCTGGAAAATATCTTCAACCCGTTTTTCACCACCAAAGCCGATGGAGTTGGTTTAGGACTTGCGATTGTCTCTAAAATTATTGATGAACATGGTGGGCAGATTCTTGTCGAAAGCGAACCGGCAAAAGGAAGTGTATTCCGAATCTTGTTGCCATGCGTCCAAACTGGACAGGAGTCTGAAAGTTCCCATTTATGAAGCCGCGAATTTTAGTTGTTGAAGATGAAGAGAAGCTACGCCGCGTGGTGGAGTTGCAACTGCGCGCGTCAGGCTTTGAAGTGGATCAGGCTTCGTCGGCTGAGGAAGGCTTGAAGCTGGCTGATCGCGCAGGTTTGATTTTGACTGATTTGCGGTTGCCTGGTATGGATGGATTGGAGTTCTTACGCAAGGTGAGGCAGGTGAATTCGCATGCTGCGGTGGTGTTGATGACGGCCTTCGGGACAGTGGAAAATGCAGTGGAAGCGATGAAGCTGGGTGCAACCGATTTTCTGTTGAAGCCGTTTTCGCTGGATCACCTGATGGCGGTGATTGAGAAAGCATTGGAACTGCGAAACTTGCGGGATGAGAACCGCCAACTGCGCGCAGAACTGGGCGAACGTCATCAACTGGACAATATCATTGGGCGCAGTCAGGCGATGCAGGAAATTTTTGCAACCGTGCTGCGCGTTGCTGCCACGCGTGCGACGGTGCTGTTGGCCGGTGAAAGTGGCGTCGGTAAAGATCGTATCGCGCGGGCCATTCATCAGGCTTCGCCACGCAAGGATAAGCCGTTCGTCAAAATTAATTGCACTTCCATCCCTGAGAATTTAATGGAGAGTGAATTGTTTGGCTATGAGAAAGGTGCCTTCACCGGGGCGAACCAGACCAAGCCAGGCAAGTTTGAACAGGCCGATACTGGCACCGTTTTTCTTGATGAAATTGGTGACGTGCCGCCGGCGATTCAGGTTAAGCTTCTGCGCATTTTGCAGGAGAGGGAATTCGAACGGCTGGGGTCAAACAAGACGCGGCAGATCGACGTGCGAATCATAGCTGCAACCAATGTGGATTTGCGCGCCGCGCTTGAGCAAGGTACCTTTCGCGAGGATCTTTATTACAGATTGAATGTGGTGCCGCTGAACATTCCACCGCTGCGCGAGCGTAAGGAAGACATTCCATTTCTGACGGAACATTTTGTTGAGAAGTTGTCGAAGGACCTGGGTAGTCCGGTGACCGGCATTTCACGCGCGGCCGTTGCGAAGTTGATGGATTATTCATGGCCGGGCAATGTGCGTGAACTGGAAAATGTTTTGGAGCGGAGCATTGTTCTGTCCAACGGCGAAACGCTGGATGCTGCAGATATTCGGCTGGAAATGGCGGCACCCTCAAGATCGCATGCCGCCACATCCAACAGCTTTTTGCCTGACGGATTAACGCTTGATCAGTATGAGCAACAGTTGATTAAAGAAGCGCTGAAACGGGCGAATGGCAACAAGAGCCAGGCGGCGCGTCTATTGGGGCTGACGCGAAATGCGTTTCGGTACCGGCTGGATCAGATGGGGATGGATTCAAGCGATCTATTGGCCTAGTTCATGGCAGGCGTTGCATGTGGTCACCGCGTTGGTCGCCTTGTGGCAGTCCACGCAGAAGGCCATTTTCAGAGGTTGCGCAAGCTTTACGTGATCTTTTGCGGCGACGTTGCCGTGGCACTGATCGCACTGGGTTTTTGCGGCGATGTGCTTGGCGTGGCTGAAAAACGCAAAGTCCGGGAGGCGGTAAATGCGTTTGGCGGGAATGTTACGATCGGCGATTTCGGTGTGGCAAACCTTGCATTGCGAAAGGGCAGGGAAGCCTGCGGCTTCCTTCTTATCTGCTGTGTTGTGACAACTGGTGCAGGGCAGTTTTAGTGGCGCATGTTGCTTGTGGCTAAACGAGGTTTCATCTTGTGCGACGGCGCAGTGGACTAGCAGCAGGATGATGAATATTTTATGCCGCATGGACAAGACTCTATCGCAGATGCTTGAGGGTTCGCCATTGCTTGGCATACAGCGTTGCGTTTTTGCGTCTACCTTAATAAACTCCCCCCGATCTCGTGTCTTAGTTTTTGGGACAAGTCCAGTCAGAGTGCTACCTTTCCAAAAGTTTAGTTAATATCCATTGGGACCTACCGCCATAGTCACTCTCTTGAAAGGTATTCGATTTTATTTAACACCCTGGGTTGCCGTTGTCAACCTTCGGTGTGCTCAGTTCAGCTTGCTGCGAGTAAGCACTGAACACGGTGATAAGCCCCAGGATGAATAGCTTCATTGAAGCTTCCGCTATTTCAAGTGACGAAAGGTTCGCCACTCGCTTGGGGTGCCTTGTTGGCCTTTGGCGTTGATTGGCCAGACACGCCACCGGCCCATTTGCGTCCCAACAAAATCAAATTGAAATTGCGTGCCAGTGACGGTGTAAGCAACACCGGGCCGCTTATTCGATTCGGCCTCCCAAATTCCTTCGTTACCGAAATCCCATTCCAACAGATAGGAAGCCGCCCCAGGGCTGGCAATCCAACGGAACTTAGTGGTGCGCGGGTAAATACTGAACTCTTCGTTTACCGAGGGCGCCGTCAGTTGCGGTGCCGTTAAAGTTGGGTCAACAACTTCCTGGTTCGTTATTGGGACCATTCGGACAGAATCCGATTTCCTGGCAGGCTGATTTAGTTTGGGAGACGTATTGGATAGCTCAAACGTAGCGGTTGTCTCGCTTCCAGGTTCGAAGCGCCAGGCACCGATTTCCAATTGGGCGAGATTAGACCAATTTCTGTTGCTGGTTTCCAGAACATCCATCGCAGTAACCACGCCCTCTTTGTTGATCGACAATTTGATGCGCATCTTGTCCTGGCCATTGCCCGGGACGTTACCTGGAATTGTGCCCTTGAGTAATTTAGGTGGAACTTGGCCCGCACGGATTGCAAAGTTTAGACTCGCATTTTGGGCGGTTCTCTCGGAGTCAAGCAATCGGAAGTTGACTTCAACGTTGGCCAGCACTTTTACAGCTGTCCCTGCTTTCATCCCTGGATTGAACCGCCACTCTTCCACTGCCAGGATCGCCATTTCGTCTAATCCGAAGCCAGCGCCACGCCTAACTTGAACATTTTCTGGCATACCCATTTCGCTCACAACCAGATCGACAAGCACTTTGGCATTTACCAAAGCACGGCGCGCCTCGCCACTATATGACGGCTCCCTATGCCGAACGATCTTCGGAGCACTTACGTCCTTACCCACTTTGTGCACACCGTCGATTTGCGCAAGGCATGGGAACGCCAGGCAAGCGCTCAGGAGGATTAGTCTTAATTGCATGGTAAAGAAATCTCTTACTATGCAGTGTACAGCGGTATAGAATATGATGCATGCCTGACAACAAACCACAGTCATTCAGCAGCCACACGAAATGGGAGCCATGGTTCCATTTCTTCATTGCCCCAGTTTTCCTGATCAATTTCCTGCTCGCCGCCCGGGACGTTTTCAAGACGTTCGAGCAACCGCAGATTCATGCGGTAATCCTAGCGTTTGCCGCCCTGGCTGCAATTTTCCGTATTCGCATCTATTCGTTGAAGGTGCAGGATCGCTTGATTCGATTGGAAGAAACACTTCGCATGCAAAAGCTATTGGCCGAACCTTTGCGAAGCCGCATTGATGAATTAACGCCGGGCCAAATGGTGGCACTGCGATTCGCCTCGGACGGTGAGCTTTCCGGCCTTGTGGAAAAGGCTCTAGCCGGAGCCAGCAACAAAGAAATTAAACAGCAGATCAAGACTTGGCGGCCAGATCATTTCAGGGTTTGAGCTTTTTGGATTGTGCCTCTGTGGAAAATCTGCGCAATATTTTGTGGCTGTCCTTCTAAGCCCAAATACTGCTATCATTTGGACGAGCATGTCTGTCCCCTTTCGTCTTGATGGCCGGGTGGCCTTAGTTACTGGCGGTGCCAGTGGAATTGGCGAAGCCACTTCGCGCGTGTTGACTGCCGCGGGTGCTTCGGTCCATATTGTTGATCTGGATGGAGCCGG
>JBBRJC010000383.1:0-4785 GCA_038220135.1 Bryobacterales bacterium
GCATGTCGGCTGCGAAGCTGGAACGGGCCGCGCTGCTGCTGGAAAAATCGGGCGTCGATGCCGCGTCGATCATCGTCGTGCGCAACGGGCGCATCGTGCTCCATCGTGGATTCGGCAAAGCCAAGGCAGATACTCCGTTTCTGCTGGCCTCGATTTCAAAGCCCGTAACTGCAGCCGCCTTGATGCTACTTGTGGAGCGTGGGCAGGTCTCGTTGCAGGATCCGGTGTCGGCCCATATCAAAGAGTTCAACGGCAAAGACAGGGCAGGAATGAAGGTGCGCGATCTGCTTGCCCACACCTCAGGCTTGCCCGATATGTTGGCTGAAAATGTGCCCCTGCGCGCGCGCCATGCACTACTTTCGGAATTTGTGAAAGGCACCATGACCACGCCGCTATTGTTCAAGCCGGGCACCGATTTCACCTACCAGAGCATGGGCGTTTTGCTGGCAGCTGAAATTGTGGAGCGCATCACCGGACAACGTTTGCGAGACTTTGAGAAGAAAGAGATTTTCGATCCGCTAGGGATGTCTTCAACCTTTCTGGGCTTGATGGGGCACAAAGTGGAAGAGACTGCGCAAGCCCAACCAACCACCGGGCAGGATGCGGCGGAGTGGCGTCGATTCGGCTGGAATTCAGAATATTGGCGTGACCTGGGTGCGCCGTGGGGCGGATTGCATTCCAACACTCACGACATTGCTGTGCTGATGCAGACGTTCCTCAACGGCGGCACTTACAACGGGCGGCGAGTGTTCAGCCCGTCTACTGTGGCGACTATGATTAAGGATCACAATAGCGGCATTAAGCGGCCTTGGGGAATCGGTTGGGGGCTTTCCACAAGTCCGGTATGGGCGTACTTTGGGGATACCGTTTCCGCGAAAACGTTTGGGCATTCCGGCGCAACGGGTACGGTGGCCTGGGCCGATCCAGAGTCGCAACTGATCACTGTAATTCTGACCACCAGGCCTTCAAGCGAAGATGGCGGGCGGCTGTTGCGGAATGTTTCCAATGCGGTTGCTTCCAGTATTGAACAAGTAAATCCAGAAAAATAGTGCCGTTTTGTCCTTCCGCAAAAAGCGATCACAAGGTATTTCGCCGTCTTCGTAAAACGCAGTAACTCTTTTGCTGTTATTACGATACACCCACCTGCATGCCCGGCCACCGTCACTGAAATTTGGAGGCACCCCCACACAATGGTAGTAGGGAGTAAAAAAGATTGCCGCCATCATCACATAAATGCCAGCCGGAACCATCCATGCGCACCCGTCTGCTCGATCTCGCCCAACGCCTCCCTCTTTTCCTCTCCCAAGATAACCAAACCTACGTGGCCTGCCCAACCGCCATCCCCGTCTATTCCGAAGACTTCTTTATCTGGTTGTTCTGCCTCGCCGAAAAGCGCCTCGGCTACAATGCCAGCCCCAGCGAAATTGGCCGCGTAGCTCGCACGCTCGACGCCCAAGCCCGCGGAGCCAAAACCATGGAGCCTGTCCACACCCGCATCGCCAAGACCGGAACCAAATCCTATCAGCTCGATCTGGGCACAGACGATCATCAAGTCGTCAACATCACCGGGCAGCACTGGCAACAATCGCAACACTTCGATGTCCGCTTTGAACGCATTGAAGACTACAAAAACATCACCACTCCAGTACGCACAGCAAACACGCTTGCCGCCTGCATGGAAGCGCAATTCTCAATCGCTACTGACACTGCCGAAAAGTTGGCCCTATGGGTGGCCGAAGCACTGCTGCCAGATCAACATCCGCCAATCCTCGTTATCACCGGCAAGGCCCGCGAAGCGGCAGTGGAAAAGTTGCGCAATTTGATCGACCCGGTAAACGAACCCATTATTGAAACGCCTACAAATTTCACAGTACTGCCGCGCATGGCGCTGGAAAACAAAGTGCTGGCATTCTCAGTCAACGATAAGTTTTCAGAAAAAATCATCAAGGCGATTACCGAACTACATCAAGGTAAGCGTCTTCAACTCAAGTACTGCAACCGCAACCGAATCAAGCTCCGTAGTACGGTTCATCGCACGGTGATCATCGCAACTGAAGAGCCACAGCAAATCAGCCCCGGTCAATTCAACATAGAAATCAACGAAGCCATCGATTTCGAGTTCGGGAAAATAGTGGGAGCATTGTTGAATCTGCTGGTGCAAATTATCCGCCAGCCAGTTGTACGGCAAACATTCATGACGATGCCCGAACCGGGCGAACGTCCGGCGATGGAAGAACTTCCTGACCCCGACTCATCGTGATCGATAGGGCAAGCTCGGCCCGCAAAATCGAGTCACCCCGCAACCGTGCCGCGTAGGTCTTTGAAAATTGAATATTGAGAACCAAGCCCACAGCAAGGCTCTAGGTCCGCCTCTGCAGACCACAAAAAAACGGCGGACCCGAAGGTCCGCCGCTCTTGGTTATGCATCAGATTGCAGTGCAGTTTAGAAGTGGTACTTCAAACCGAACTGAATGTTACGCGGGCTGGTGATCTGGGAAGTGATAGCACCGAACGAAGCCGGAGCAGTAATGTCACGGCCAGGAGGTCCCCAACTCACATGGTTGAACACGTTGAAGAATTCAGCGCGGAAATCAAAGTACTGCTTTTCCGTTACGCGGAACTTCTTGCCGATCGAGGTATCCATGTTGAAGAATCCTGGAGCGCGCAAAATGCCAACGCCGCCGTTACCCAGCGAGCCAGTAGCAGGAATACCAAAGTTGCAGGTACCGTTGTTTACACCAGCAGCGCAGAAGTCACTACTGGTATAGACTTTGCCAAACCAGGTATCAACACTCTGCGTTCCGGTGTTTGAGAACGGAACATAGTAGTTAGCGCGAATGTTACCGCGCGGTGTGCGTCCACCAGTATTAGAGCTGCTGGCATTGATGCTCACAGGGAAACCGGTGTGACGCGATACAAAGTAGTTGAGATTCCAACCACCGAACACTGCATCAGCAAACTTGTTTGTGCTGCCACCAAACTTCTGGCCTTTGCCAAACGGAAGCGTGTAAGCCCCGCCGGTTGTGAAGTTTTGACGGGCATCAAAACAAGCCGGGCCGTAGTTGCCATGGCGATTGTAAGCATCCTGCCAGTAAGCACCATCAGAATTCACACCACCGCAGCCGTAGTAGCCGAGGTTGTCGGTGAGCGTCTTTGAGTACGTGTACTGTGCAATCAGTTCGATACCATGACCCATGCGGCGCCGCCCGCTCATCTGAAGCGAGTTGTACCACATTGTGCCGCTTGCTTCTGTTAAAGCAATGTTGCCGACATTGGGAAGTACCTTTGCCAGCGGACGGCGATCATCGGCCGGAAGCCAGGTGTTAACCGGGCCCACGCCAGCAACCGGGTTGTTCGCTTCGTGGGGAACTACAAGGTGGGTACCACGCTGAGCAACGTAACCGGCGCTGATGGACGTTGTGCTGTCTAACTGATACTCAACGGTGAAGTTCATCTGGTTTGTGAACTGAGGACGCAGGTTGCGATCCCAGGCACGTGCCTGATAGAACGGAGCCGAAGTAGGAGTTGTGCGGGCACTGGTCAAATCACCACGAGCAATCACGTCCGTGAAGCCGGCACGAATGTCTCCAGGCGTACGGGCGTCGTAAACAATATTTGCTTCAATGAAGAATGGAGGATTCAAAGGCAGGCGAAGGTTTGCGCCTGTTCCTTCAAGAAAGCTTGTGAAGGCATAGCCACCACGAACAACCAACTTGTTCTTGAAAATGCTCGGCGTGTAGGCAAAACCGATACGCGGCATGAACTGCTTCTTGTAGGGTTCGTACAAGGCGCGGTTGTTGCCGTCCTTGCCAGGCAGCAAGAGCTTGCCTGTGAAGGTGTCAATGTTCACCTGACGATCTGCAACTTCGTAGATCGGGGTGATATATTCCCAGCGCATGCCAAGGTTGAGTGTTAAGTTGCGTGCAACCTTAAAGTCGTCTTGAACATATAAGGCGTTGCGCCAGTGACGATGCCCCCATTTACCTGTGACTGCACCACGGCCTTTGTTGGCCAGGGTGTTAAGCAGGAAATCGCCGTAGTCGATATTAGAGTAGATGCCGGTGTAGCCGAAGCTGCCCAGTGCACCATTGTTGCCGGCGTAGTAGCGGTTCTGCTGCAGGCGAATCAGTTGGCCACCAAACTTAATCAGGTGCCGTCCAGCAACATACGTAAAGTTTGCGCCTTCCTGGAATTTGTTGTCTCTGGTGGAGCCGATCGTGGCACCACTGCCGATTCCGCTCAGGCCACCACCAAGGTTGACTCCAGAAAGACCAGGAATGAATTGGCCACCGGGAATGCCGAATTTAGAATTACCGTCTGCGCCCAGAAGACCAGACCAATCAACAACGTTGTCGTCAATGCCAACTCGGCTGAACGCCGCACGAAAATCAGCAACCAATCTGGGGCTGAAAGTATGCGTTAACATGACAATCATGCTTGTGGTTGGGCCGTTGGTGCCACTAGTCATTGAGGTTGGCAATGCGGCTTGTGAACCAAGCTGTTCATATGCACCGATTGAATAGCGGGCGGTGAAGTTGTCTTTTTCGGAAACACGCCAGTCGATTTTAATATCGCCCTGTGCGTTATCCAGCTTGTTGCGGGACGCAGACAAATAGTTGGAGCCAACACCAAGCGTTCCCGTGCCAGTGTTATTTGGCGAAGGATAGATGCTTGGGTTGCTGAACAGGAATTTGGCAACGGGGTTTACAATGCGCGCAGCCGGAATGATGTTTCCAGGGAAGGGAGTCCGGCTGGCAAGGTCAATTCCAGTGGCAGGATCACGGA
>JBBRJC010000384.1:0-4780 GCA_038220135.1 Bryobacterales bacterium
AGCGCTTCACCCGATGGCTGCCGAAGATTTGAAAGGAAAGCGTATTGCCATTCCTGGCAAAATGACCACGGCCTATCTTTCACTTAAATTGTTTGAGCCTGATTTTGAAGTTGTCGAAATCCCCTTCGATAAAATCATTGATGCCGTCCAACAAGGCGTAGTCGATGCCGGCCTGATCATTCACGAAGGCCAACTAACTTACGGCAAAAGCGGATTGCATTTGGTTTTAGACATGGGTAAGTGGTGGAAGAAGAAGTATAATCTTCCCCTGCCTCTGGGTGCCAATGCTTTGCTCCGCCGCCTCAGCCCGGAAATTCGCACCGAAGCCTGCCGCGTTATGAAGGAAAGCATTCAGTATGCCATCGACAACCGCGAAGAGGCTTTAAACTACGCCATGCAGTTCGCCCGTGATTTAGAAGTACCGATGGCAGAGAAATTTGTCGGTATGTACGTCAATCATCACACAATAGATTGCGGCGATGATGTCCCCAAGGCCGCCCAGTTGCTTCTCAATATGGGTTTTGAAGCCGGCATCATCCCGAATAAAGTCGAAATCGAATTCGCCCGCTAACCGCAGCGGATTCGACTTTTTCCCACTCCAAATACGTCACAATGGTTAAAGATGCGCTCTTTAACCATTTTTCTTTTTGCCTTGGCCGCTTTTGCAGCCGACCCGAAGAGCACTGAACTCAAGGAACGCCTGAAAGCAGCGAAAGAACTCTCCAAGCAGGGTTCCGCAGGCCTAACCACTCTTTCCACCATGATTTTCGACCCCGAGGTTGCCGTTCGCGCCGAAGCAGTCAAGTCGATCGTCGCCATTGGCACCCAACACAGCCTTGACCCATTGCTGCGCTCCATCGAGGATGGTGACCCTGAAATTCAGATTCGGGCAATAGATGGATTGGTAAACTTTTACCTGCCAGGCTACGTTCAAACCGGGATTGCCGCCACGCTCAAACGTACCGGCGACAAAGTGATGGGCAAGTTCACCGACAAGAACGATCAAGTGATTCCGCCCTATGTCACCCCACGGCCTGAAGTAATAACAGCGCTGGCAAAACAGATCGCTGAATCGAAAAACGTGACCGTTCGAGCCACCGCCGCCCGCGCTGCTGGCATATTGCGAGGTAAAGCAGCCATCGATCCATTGATTGCGGCCCTACGAAGCAAGGACGATTCGGTGATGTATGAATCCGTAGTAGCCATCGAAAAAATCCGTGACCCGAAGTCGGCCCCATCTTTAGTTTTCCTGTTCCGCGATCCGAATGAACGCATCCAAGTCGCCGCTCTCGAAGCAGCTGGATTGTTATTGAACAAGGAAGTAACGCCTCAACTGGAAGAAACCATGGAGCGCGCGCTAACAACTAAGGCGCGCCGAGCCGCTTTAGGTGCGCTCGGACAGCTTGCAGGAATCAGCAGCCGCCCCCAATTTGAACGCTATCTGGAAGATAAAGACGACGGCATCCGTGCAGCAGCCGCTGAAGGATTGGGAAGGTTGAAAAACCCGTCTGACGCGTTGCGCATGGAAGCATTGTTCAATGCCGAAAGGAAGATGCCACCACGCTTAGCGCAAGCCTTCGCGGTTGCCACTATCGGCAATATTCAGTACAAGGAATTCAGCGCCCTCAAGTATTTGATGGACTCGCTCGCCTCGAAAGCATGGGGTGGAGTTGCAGAAGCTTACATGATCGAACTGGCCCGGCAAGCTGAGGTGAGGGAAATCGTCTATCAGGTTTTGACCATGGGGCCGAAAGATGAAAAGATCCGCATAGCCCGCGTACTTTCCGCCAGCGGCGACAAAGTAACTGTTGAGAAATTGGAAGTACTGACCCGCGATGGCGATGCCGACGTCGCCCAGCAGGCGTTGCGCTCGCTCCGGTCCCTAAAAGCGCGCGTCCTTTAACCGAGGAGCGGATAACCGCTAAGGGGGAACGCCTTCGGCGGCAAACACTTGAGAGGAAGAACTAAAAATCGGAGACGGAGCGTTAATAACATGGGTAACTTAACGCCCCCGTCCCCGATCTACTCCCAAATCAGGTTTTAAAATGCGCAAAGGGCCCAATCTGGGCCCTCGATAAGCGCGGTAAATTGTTGGGTAGAAAGATGAAGTAAAACTACTTCTTCTTGACCTGTTTCTGCTGACCGACACGGACTTTGAACATGGCAGCTTGAGCATCTTTCCAAGCCTTCCAGTCATAACGCGTCGATGCTTCTTTCAAATAGGTATCTACATCAGCACCCTTGGGGAGAACAGCCATCAAAGTAGCCACGTCACCCGTGGGGCTGGTAATGCGAAAACGCTTAACGTTTGGAATAGCCATAACCTTCTTAGATTAGCACAGCTTCAACCATAAATCTCTTTCATTGCCGATTCCAGTTCACCAAATCGAAATTGGAATCCAGAATCCTGAGCCACATTCGGCAAAACCCTCTGGCTCGCCATAATTACAGAAGCCATCTCGCCATACAACAGTCGAATCGCAAACTCTGGCACCGGTATAATTGCCAGGCGATGCAGTGCCCGCGCGTAAATCGCAGTAAATTCCTCGTTGGTCACCGGGTTAGGAGCCACAGCGTTCATCACCCCCGATATTGTTTCATTTTCCAAGGCAAACTGGATCAACCGCACCATATCTTCCAAATGAATCCAGGACATCCACTGCTCGCCCGACCCAAGTCGCCCTCCAATCCCCAGTTTGAACGGCGTTTCCATTGTTGCCAGTGCACCCCCGCCCCGGCCCAGCACCATGGCAATGCGCAACTTCACCAGCCGAAGCCCAAACGCCAAAACTCCATCGGCAGCAGCCTCCCAGCCCTGGCAAACTTCCGGCAAATACCCGGTTCCAGGAGCCGAAGCTTCAGTCAATGTTTCGCTTCCTCTGGACCCATAAAAACCCACAGCGGAGGCACAAACCATCACCTGCGGCTTTTGCCTGCAATGAGCGATAGCTTCAACAACCTGCCGCGTTCCATCAACCCGCGAGCTACGAATGCGCTCCTTCACATCTTCATTCCATCGCTGCGCCACCGGCTCGCCAGCAAGATGCACCACCGCGTCGCAACCATCCAAAGCCTTCGGAGTCTCCACCGCCCACCGCCGGCCCAGTACAACGAAAGTGTGTTTCGGCGCGGGGTACATCATCTGGAACCGCTTACCGATAAATCCTGTCGCCCCGGAAAGTGCAATAACCATTTGTGTCCTCAGTTTACTTTATACAGAACGGGTCAATGCCCGTACTTTCCAAATAGGCGATCTCTTTCAAATACGAGTCCACATTGGTCTTTCTCTTCATCCCATCCAACCCCATAAACCGTACCATCCCAAAAATTGGGCGCTCCGTCCAGGGCCTGTCATGCAATCCAAAACACCACAATACATTGGTGTAAGTGTTCGGATCGCGGCCATCCAGGGCGTATTTATCCTGCAAATAAAGCATCGTCTGATGCGCCTCAAAATGTGAGGCTGACCATTCAATAATCTTCTTGCCCCAATACATGCGATAGTACCCGTGCGTCTTGCCGCGCAGCAACAACTCTTTCTGCGTAGCGTTCCATAACGCGTCGTGCGTTGCAGCTTTCTCAAATTCCTCACAGGTATAAACAAACTCGCGCCGGTCGCCATCGTGCTTGGCCAGCGTTTGCTGCACCCAGTTTGGCAACGCTTCCAGTGAATTGTAGTTGGGCGTATAGCGGGCAAAGTTGAACGCCAGTTCCCGCCGCACAATCAGTTCTTCTAAATATTCTCCGGCCATCAATTTATGCTCATCGGCATAATCGCGCGCAGCAAGCGCCACTTGCATAGAAGAAATTTGCCCAAAGTGAAGATACGGACTCAAATCACTGGTGACGTGCGCCGTCGGGGAATTTCGGTCAGTAGCATAACGCCGCAACCGCTCTTCTAAGAACACTTCCAAATGCTTCTCAGCGTAAGCGCTGCCACCGCGGAAAGTCAGCGACGGCTTAACCGCATGATCAATTTCACACGACGCTACCAATGCCGGAATTTCCGCGTCTGTAACAGGTACATGAAAATCAGGAACAGGCCCAACCCACTTGCATGCGGGGGCATTCATCTCTAGTGGGGTCATCTGAGCAGCCAACAGCTTGTGAATTTTCGGCCGGATTGTATAAGCCGCGTATTGCCGTTCCACAATCAGACTCATCGGCACAACACAACTGGAATCCACCACGTAGTACGGAACTTCTACCTTTGCCGGAACGCTCTTATTGTGACCGGCAGCGATGAAAATCGGATAGTCGTCAGTGACGATCACCGCAGCATCTTTGGCCACTTTGTAAAAACTGTCATTGCCGGAATCACGCTGCTTTCTGGAATAAAAAGCATACCCCACGCCCAACTCTTCCAACCGCCGCGCCATCTCCGGCACGCCTTGCAAAATGAATGTGTGCAGGCGGTCATTGGCATGAGGATAAGTGCAGGTAAGGCCCTCGTAGCAAAGTACAGGAAGCTTTAATTTATCGGCCCAATGAATGGCATAAGCCAAGCCGTGATTGAATTCCACACGGCGATTCATTTGCGACCAGTAGAGGACAAACTTGGCCTCGGAATTTGGCTGGCGATCGTTCAAAAGTCTAATGCGCGGGTGCATTGCTAGTTAGATGCTATCGCAGTCGGCCAAGGTACAAAAGTTGGCGTTCAATCGCCTTCAAATAACAGCCTCAGTCCGTTCAGCACTAATGTTGTTGCCGAACTCGAAAGCTTCCCGATTCGAGATTCAAGATCGATTTTGTCCACAGTAACCACTTGGGAAACGTTCAC